>JAGREQ010000001.1 GCA_020446465.1 Novosphingobium sp.
CCGAGCGATCGAGATCATCTGTAATAATGTTCACATGATCGAGTGCATGAACTTTCATGAGATCAACCCTGCAATTTCCTCTCGGCCAAGTGCCCTCGGCGGGTTGCACTTTGGAATGCGGATTTTGTCAGGTAATTGTTTTACAGACAAGCGGATTACCCAATGCCGATATTTGATGCCGCAATTGCATCATTGGCCGTAACGATAACAAATATTCTTGAGGAGGCAGGTGCCTATGTTCAGCCACATAATGATCGGCGCGCAGCGCATTCAGCAATCCAGAGCCTTCTATGACGCAATTCTTGGAACTCTGGAGCATGCGCCGGGCATCGCTGATGAAAAAGGGCGCATTTTCTACATGTCATTGACCCCGCCCCTGATAGTTGGTGAACCAATCGACGGGAAGCCTGCCACCGGGGCTAACGGTGGAACAATCGGGTTTAGCGCCGGGGACAGCGCAACTGTCGACGCCTGGTTCGCGCAAGGACTGGCTCACGGCGGAACGGAATGCGAAGACCCGCCGGGCTTTCGCACAGGGAACAAGGGGCGTTCCTATTATGCGGCGTATTTACGCGACCCTGCAGGCAACAAGGTTTGCGCAGTCTATCACCCGAAATGAAAGCCGGGAAACGCGCATGGGAATGTCCCCCCTTCAATCACGCCCTGACCAGCCGGGCAGGGGGTTGATTGCTCAACCTTCCCAGCAAGTCCGTGCGAAATTGCCGATTTCGTCCAGCGTTGTGGCCGCTGCCTGAAGGAAGGGGAAGAAAGTCCAGATATGGATGTAATCTTCCACAAGCGACAGTTTCACCGTGCCACCAGCATCCTCGATACTCTTGGCCATTCGCACTGAATCATCGCGCAGTGCTTCGGACGCGCTGGCGCACAGATAGATCGGTGGCAGTCCATGATGCTGCCCCCATAGTGGGGAGGCGAGTGGATGCCCATGCGGGTCGATCTCTCCGATATAGACCTGCCCCATCCCGACAATCAGATCGCGATTGATCAAGGGGTCACTGGGGATATTGGCGCTATCGCCTTCGCCCGCCAGATCGAGCAGCGGGCAAATGCCGATACCACCTGCGGGAAGTGGCAAGCCCAGGTCGCGCAAGTTCAGCAAAGTCGCCATGCAAAGGCCACCACCTGCCGAATCCCCGCTGAGCAGAATATGCCGCGGATCCTTGTCAGCAATGACTGCCTTGTAAACGGCCAGCGCATCTTCGACCGGAGCGGGGTAAGGGTGTTCCGGCGCCAGTCGATAATCCACCAGCAGCACCGGCGCCCCGGTTGCCGCCGAAAGCCGACCTGCAAATTCGCGATAGGCATTGGCCGAACCCATGACATAGCCGCCGCTGTGGAAATGGATGACCAGCCGTTCGTCGCTGACGCCCGGTGCCGCCACCTTGATGCAGGGGACACCGCCGACAGTCAGCGGATCGATGGAAAGCTCGGCCGGCAGGCCAAGTTTGGCAGCCATGTCTTCAAAACCTGTGCGCCACACATCCATCGGTGCCGTCTGGTCTTCGGGCGTTGCCTCACGAAAAAGGGCGACGCTGCGCGCCTTGGCGGCCTGTTCTGTCATCTCTCCGGATATCCTTTTTTGTTTCGGCACGCCTTGCGGGCTTAAGCCATGACGAAACCTTCGTAATTGTTGGCTTCGACTTCGGCAACCTTGTCACGATAGGTGCGGTTGCCGCCATTATAGACCAGCAGCTTGTGCCCCCGTTCCGCACCCTTGCCAAATTCGCTCCAGAACCAGGAATTGGTCGCAGTCGTCAGCAGGGTCTGATTGGCGATGTCATAGACATGCTGGGTCCATTCCTCCGCTTTTTGCTCTTCCGCCTCGACCCGGACGACGCCTTCCTCGACGATATGCTTGAACAAGTCGGTCACCCAGTTGACCTGCGCTTCCGAACAGCGCGGAATGTTGCAGAACGTTGCGCCATTGTGAGCCGCGATCAGCGTGAAGAGGTTCGGGAATTCCGGCACTTGCAGGCCAAGGTAAGTGAACGGCCCGTTTTCCCATGCTTCCTTCAGCGTTTTGCCGCCGATGCCGTGAATGTCCATCTGCTTCAGCCCGCCGATAATCGCATCGAAGCCGGTGGCATAGATGATGATGTCCAAATCCTGAAGTTCCGCACTGGTGCGAATCCCTTCGGCCGTGAACTCCTCTATCGGGGTCTCGTTGAGATCGACCAGCGTGACGTTGGGCTGGTTGAAAACTTCGTAATATCCCGATTCCATCGGCACACGTTTTAGCCCGAAGCCATGATCCTGTGGGATCAGCTTTTCGGCTATCCTGGGGTCTTTCACCCGCTGGCGGATTTTTTTGGCGATGAAGTCGGTGATGTACCCGTTCACAACCGGATCGGTGAACATGTCCGCATAGTGCCCGACCCAGATGGCATAGCCCGACTGGTTGTAGAGTTCCTCGAAAAGCGCCTCACGCTCTTCCGGAGTGGTGCCGGCTGCAGTTTCAAACATGAAATCGTGCTGGAAACCCGAATTGGTATTTTCGCAGACGGTGAAAATTTCATTATAGCGGGACTTGATGTCAGCCATGCGTTCCGGCTCAATCGGCTTGTCGCAAAGCGGCGCACACCAGTTGGGATGGCGCTGATAGACGTAAAGCTCGCTGGCCGTTTTGGCGACTTCGGTGATGATCTGGACGCCAGTCGCCCCGGTGCCGATTACGCCAACTTTCTTGCCAGAAAAATCGACTTGCTTGCCACCGTAACCACCACGTTCATGCGGCCAGTAATAACTGTGGTATGTTTCCCCCCGAAACAGATCCATGCCCGGATAGTTCGGCGTGTTGGGAGTCGAGAGCGCACCAACGCAAGTCAGCACGAAGCGCGCGCGCAGAACTTCGGCGTTGTCGAGCTCGACTGTCCAGCCGTTGTCCGCTTCATCAAAAACGGCCTTCATCACCTGCGTATTGAAAGTGATATCCTTGCGGACATCCATCTTGTCTGCCGCAAGGCTGAAAAATTCCATCAGCTGGGGCTGGGTCGCAAATTCGTTGGGCCAGTCCCATTCCTGCAGCAGGTCCGGCAGGAATGAGTAGGCATAAGTATAGGATTCCGAATCCAGCTTGCAGCCGGGATAACGGTTCATATTCCAGGTGCCACCGATATCGCCGTTTTTCTCGATAACGCGGACTGAAAGGCCCAGCTTGCGCAATTTCCAGAGCGTATACATGCCGGTAATCCCGGCACCGATGATGATAACGTCGTAATCGAATTGGGCAGGAGCCGACATATAATCCTCGTCCATGGGTTGTCTGGCGGGCTTCGTACGAAGCTGCAAAGCGCCGTTCATTGACGTGTATCAAGTGCCAGCGACCATTGTCTCTGGCAAGCCCGCAATCGCAGGGTTGCTGTTGCAATCAGGCGGGCATTCGCGCAGTTATAAACCATATGGACAAAAACACATCACCGCTTGTCGACTTTACTGACAGGCATATCGCGATTGTTGGCGCTGCCGGCGATATCGGCACTGCCATTGTTGATGTTCTTCTGGCGCATGGCGCAAGAGTGACTGCGATTGATCGCGACCCTGACTTGCTGGATGCCCTGAAAGACTTACCCGGTGCGTCGGATAAAACACTGGCAACGCACGTCGCCGATGTGACGGACGAAAGTCGCATGGCAGACGCGTTTGCAGCGGCGGGACCAATTGATGGGCTGGTGAACGGTGCCGGCATAGAACATCGGCCTTTGCCAATCACGGAACTTGAAACTGCGGTCCTGCGCAAAGTCATGGATGTGAATGTGACGGGTGTGTTTCTGGGCATGAAATATGGCTTGCCGATGCTGCGCAAACCGGGCGGCGCGGTCGTAAACTTTTCAAGCACTGCGGGCATCAAGGGGTCCGGCAAAATGAGCGCTTATGTCGCCAGCAAACATGCGGTGATCGGCCTGACGCGATGCGCTGCCATCGAATCCGGGCCGGATGGCATACGCGTCAATGCCATTTGCCCCGGACCGATCGAAGGGCGGATGATCGATGCCATCATGGGCAGCAAGCCGGGCGCGCCATCACCCACCGCCAAGGCGCGGATGGAGGTCATCCCCAGTCGCCGCTTTGGCGAACGGACCGAAATTGCAAACGTCACGGCCTTTCTGCTTTCGGACGCGGCAGGATACGTCAATGGCGCATGCTACAGTGTCGATGGAGGCATATCGGCCATCTGACCACATGCTTCGTGACGCTTGATCCCACCGCCAGAATATAGAGAGGATGATTAAATGGAAAAGCGAAAGCTGGGGAACACAGACCTTGCAATCATGCCGCTGATTTTTGGTGGCAACGTATTTGGCTGGACTGCGGATAAGGCCATGAGCTTTGCCTTGCTGGATGCCTTTTTCGAAGCAGGCTTCAATGCAATCGACACTGCCGATGTCTATTGTCGCTTCGTCCCCGGAAAGGAAGGTGGCGAATCCGAAACCATCATCGGCGAATGGATGAAGGATCGTGGGGTTCGGGACCAGATCGTGCTCATCACCAAGGGTGGAATGGACATGGGCGAAGGCAAGTTTGGCCTTGGCAAGGCTTATGTCTCCCAAGCCTGTGAAGCATCGCTGAAGCGCCTGCAGACCGACTATATTGATCTTTACATGGCCCATCAGCCGGACCCGAACACGCCGATTGGAGAGACGCTTGAGGGATTTCAGGCGCTAATTGACAGCGGCAAGGTTCGCTACGCATCGTGTTCAAACTATACGGCAGAACAACTGACCGAAGCCCTGAACGCTGCGGGCGGCGGATGTGCCCGTTTCGAGGTTCTCCAGCCCCATTACAACCTGATCGAACGTAGCGCCTATGAAGGCGCCCTTGAGAGCCTGTGCCTGAAGGAAAACCTTGGCGTCATTCCCTACTTCGCGCTCGCCGCAGGCTTTCTGACAGGCAAGTATCGCAGCAAGAAGGATCTGCGCGAAAACATGCGCTCCAGCATGGTTGCCGGATACCTTGAGCCTCGCGGGCTTTCGCTGCTGGATACGCTCGACACTGTTGCGCAAAAGCACTCTGCCACGCCTGCGCAAATTGCGCTCGCCTGGCTGATGGCGCGCCCTTCCATTACGGCCCCGATTGCCAGTGCAACCAATCCTGACCAGTTAGGCAGTCTGCTGAAAGTTCCGGAAATCACGCTCGATCAGGATGACATTACACGCCTGAATAACTTGGCATAGGCTTAGGGTCACGCCGCTTATAGCGTTTCGTGAAAAGGTTGAATCGGAAGAAACGCTATAGGCTTTTAATCTGTCGCATTTCCTGGCCGAAAAGCTTTAGACGGCGCACTGGCTTCAGTCCTCTTGCAAGGTCGAAAAAGCAGCGCGGCGCGCCTTGCCCCGCCCGACAGGCCGGGATGAACAAAACGCGCTGCGCTTGGCCTCACATCTTGAGGCCGACGGTCACACCATAAGTTGCAGGCATTCCGGCGTAGCGGACAATCGTATCGAACGCGGGGTAAGCTGTGTTCCAGTAGTATTTGTCGAACACGTTCTTGCCCCAGACTTCGACGCGCCAATGGTCGCTATCAATGCCTGCCCGCAGATTGACGAGACTATAGGAATCGATGCCATAGAGCGGGAAGTCCTGTGGCGTCGCAGAGGGCGGGTTTTCTGCGCCGCCGACGACTGAAATCGTCTTTGATCGGTATGTCACCGTTCCTCCGAAAAACGCATCAACAGAATCGCCCACCGGGAATTGGTATTGGCCATCAAAGCTCAGATTCCATTTTGGCGAGTATGGCATTGCCGTACCTGCAAAATCGCCTGAAAGCCCGGATGCATTTTCACCTACGAACTTGTCGATTTCGCCTTTGGTATATGTTGCCGAAGCCATGAGTGTAAGGCCATCGACAGGTGCCGCAGTCACTTCAAGTTCGGCCCCCTTCACAGTCGATTTCGGAATATTCTGAACGGAATCCAGCCAGCCCCAAACGGGATCATTTGTCCGCGCCCTTAGCTGCTTGTTTTTGTAGTCATAATAAAAGGCGGCGCCGTTTATCTGGAGTCTGCGATCAAGCAGCGAAAGTTTTGCACCCACTTCGTAATCAACGACCGACTCTTCCTTCAGCTTGAGGAACTGGCTCCAGACCGAGGCACCGATGGCAGGGAAGCCGCCGCTCTTGTAACCCTTTGCCACGTTGGCATAAACAAGAATGCCATCCTGTGGCTTCCAGTCGAGGCCGAACTTCCAGGAAACATTATTTTCCTTTTCTGAATCGATAAACCTGCCAGGCGTAAATGGCGGAACACCATTTAGTGCCTCACCAAGATCATTGATCGGATAACAATCACCCGGCGTATAGTTCCCCGCGCCGTAAAAAAATTCCCGACATTATACGGTTCATTGATGTCAGCACCGCAGTTGTTGGTCGACATCTTGGCGTGGGTGTAACGTACGCCAGCCTTCGCCGTCAGCTCTGGCACAAAATCATATTCGAGGCTGGCAAAGGCAGCCAGGGATTTGGTTTTTTGATCGACATAGAAGATGTTATCGCCCTGAATGCCGAACGCGTTTGCAGTTGAGGCGACATTCCACTGGTACCCGCTGAACTGATGTATCTTGTCATTCTGATAATTGCCGCCAACCATCCAGCGGAAACGGTTCGTCCCGCCATTTGCCAAGCGCAATTCCTGGAAGAAGCTTTTGATGCTTCCTTTTTCCGGATTATAGAGTTCTTCTTCCAGCGCGGTACCATCCCAGTCGATCCGTTCCCACTGCTTGAGTTTGGAATAGGAACTGAGCGATGTCAGAGTAACATCATCGAACAGTTCAAAGTCCCCGCGGAGCGAAAACTGGTAGAAATGATTGTCGCGCTTGGGCAGGCCGGGAACCCAGTCTGCAGCGGTATTTTCGGCCGGCGCAAGCGGCGAGCCAAGAACATCGGGATCGCCAAAGCCCGGAATCTGGACGTTGAAGCCAATCAACTGTGCAGCCTGTGGTTCGCCCTTGTCTTTCCAGCCATTGATATTCAGCTGAAGTTTGACCCTGTCGCTCGGTTCATAATCGACCAGTAAACGTCCTTCGTAGATGCGCTTCTTGCCATTGCGCGAATCCGGGCCATCCGGACGGGTTTGGCTCTTCTGCCATCCAGACGCGTGCTGCACCCGCTGTGAAAGACGGAACGACAGGACGTCCGACAACGGTGCCGAAATATAGGCTTCTTCTGAAACCGCGTTGTAATTGCCAATGGTAACCGACGCGCCCATGTCGAGCGTATCGGTAGGAGAAGCAGGCACATAGTTGATCGCGCCGCCGGTCGAGTTCTGGCCAAAGAGAATACCCTGCGGGCCTTTCAGCACTTCCACGCGCTGCAGGTCAAATATCCCGTGCGCAGCCATGATCGGGTAAGGCAGCGGAACCTGATTCATATAGAGGCTTACGGCAGGTGTCGCTGAGAGAGTCGTGTCGAAAAAACCGACACCGCGAAGCGTAATGATTGGCGATGACGTAGGCGTATCTGCATAGGACATGGACGGTATGGATGCCGTCAGATCCTGAATGCTGGTTATCTGACGCTCTTTCAGGGCTTCGCCAGACAGGACTGCCACAGTCAGGCCCACTTTGTTCAAGGATTCCTGCCGCTTCTGTGCAGTGACGATGATTTCCTGAATGCCGGTGCTTTCCTGTGCGACCGCTGGCGCGGCCAGCAAACCAAGCGCCGAGGCGCTGCTCAGGGATATGGCGAGAATTGTCTTGTTTTTCATTTTACCCTCCGAACTTCTTGTTTGAAAATACTTTTGTAATTGTCAGGAACCCGACTTTCCTCCGAAGTCGGGTCACGCGTTGAGGATCAGGTTTTCAGGATAAGGATCGAACGTCCCCAGCCTTGGTGCAGCGGCTGGCGGACTGCTATCGAGTCCGATGTCAACCGAGAGAGACGATGCGCAAGCCGGGCAGTAATATTCGCGCATCACGACCGGTTCGCCATCCTTGCGACGGCGAACCTGCGAATGAAGGTCTGCAAAGCGGACGCTGACTTCCGTTTCCCGACTGACTGCATGATTTCGCCAATTCTCAGGCGAAGGACCAAGATCATGCCCGCATCCCGTGCACTGCCAATGCCCGTTTTCGATCCTGACAGGCGAGAACAGGGGCGCGTCCTTGTCGACAACAGCATTGGGCATCGCGTTGATCCGGGCTGTGCGAATTTCGTCGCGTTTTGCCGACGTGGCTGCTGCATCCACCTCGTCTTTTGCGCCAAGGACCACGCCGTAAATGTTGCGCGCCACCTCTTTGGAAACCAGGCCACCTGAAACATCGCGCGCAACCAACCCGGCATCGCGTCGCAAGGGGTCGCCCAATCCACCGCCGCCGCCGTGAATTACATGGTAGATATCGCCTCTGACGACTGCAAAATCGGTTACGGTGGCGGTCGTTTCTGGCACCTCACCGACGATTGTATCGGTATCGGCAAAGACATGACGATCCATCAGATCGAGCAAATTCGTATTGCGCCAGTGTTTCCATGCTCCGGCTGCTCCGGGAAAACCGCCCACGGCTCCACGCGGCGGAACAAGAGCTGTGTTGGTATATGCCCCGCCGTTCATGCTGTCACAGTGAAGAATGGCCATGGCCGTATCCACACCCAGACCACCGCGCGTTACGCCCGCACCGCCGGTATCTTGCGCGACCCGCCGCCACAGGATCATTCCGGGCTGGCTGACTTCTTCCAGCTCGACATCCGGCATATCACAGCCCGACATACATTGGGCGGCATAGACTTCCATGCCATCGCTGTTCGTCTGCGCCGGGCCGCCCGTGGACATCCCGACCGACATCGGGAAGGCCAGGGCCGGCTGGCCGTTGCGACGATCCATCCCGAATGCCGTAAAATAAGTCTGGTCCTGGGCGGACTGGCTCGCCACACGCGATGCAATAAGCCGGTCCTTGCTCAAGCTGCAGGCCTGCGAGAAGACATCCGTCAGCAGTTTGTTCACGCGCATCCCTGTCTGGATGTGCGACATGGTGACAGGGGCAGGCGCCACCGAGTTGACGAGCGTGCCAGTCGGGCCAAGATCGAATGTAATCGGTCGCCAGATCCCCGCGTTGACGGGAATGTCATAGGCAAGCTGTGCCAAAATCGTGGTCCAGCTTTGGCCGACAACGGCAGGCCAGGCCCCATTGATAAAGCAATTGACCTGAGGTCCGCCGCGAAATTGCAAGGTCATTTCGTCGCCCTGCACCAGCAGCCGCACGCGGATTTCGTGCAGACCTTCAACACCGCGGCCATCATATTCGACCCAGTCGGAACTGTCGTATGTTCCGTCAGGCATCCGGGCGATAACATCGCGCATCGCTTTTTCTGACAGGTTCTTGCCCTGTTCGTTAAGCTGCCTGAAGCGGTCGATACCAATTTCGTCGATCAGTGCAGCAATGCGACGTCCACCGACATTGTTCGCCGCAATCATGCTACGGATGTCGTTGATGACAGTGCCTGCCATGCGGACATTGTTGCTGATGAACCGCTGCCACTGGGCATCAAGGCGTCCTTCACGGATCACGCGAACAGCCGGGAAAGCGAGCGCTTCGGAGTAATTGTCGAACGCTCCCGCCGCAAAGCCAGAGACGGCAGAACCGCCAACATCGAGAAGGTGCGCGTTCACATAGCCCCATCCGACAATTTCATCCTGTGCGAAGAATGGCATCACAATGCCCACGTCGCCCTGATGGATTGCACCGGAACTGTGCGGGTCATTGCAGATGAAGCCATCGCCGGGACGAATATCCTCGATGGCGGTATTGCGAAGCACGGCCTGCACGCCCGCTACCGCCGTGGAGACGTGAAAAGTCACATGCCCTGCAAAGCTCAGTTGCTCGACCTTGTCATCGAGAATGGAGGTGCTGAAATCCTTGGCGTCAGTAACCACCGGCGAACCGGATGTCCGCATCAGTGTCACAGCCATTTCGCTGGCAATGTTTCGGACTGATTTCTGGTGAACCTCAACATCAATGATGTCGAAATCATCTGCTGTCATAACGTCCATAGCGGAAACTCCCGTCTATCCGTTGAGTGTCAGGCTGAAGTTGAAGAAGCGATCTCGAGCGCAGACGGCTCCGCTGGGCACGTAAAGCGTCGTGTCCCCGACATCGACGATACATGGGCCATCAAGCCGGATACCTGGCGGCAGATCTTTTTCAGCATAAACCGGAACCTCTGCTTCCTCGCGAAGGAAGGGCTGGAATATCCGCCGGATGGAAACAGGCGCCGGCGCAGGGGCATCGGTAAGCGGCTCCTGTTCCCGGCTGACCGGCTTTTCACGGCGGAAAATCGCCTTGATCGCTATATTCACCAGCACCACGGGCGAACCGTCCCAAGCAGTGCCCTCACCGTAATTCGCTTCGTAAACGGCAGGGAAAGAGGCAGCCATCTCGGCCGCATCCTTCGCCGTAAGCGTGCCTTCGGGGATTTGCTGGCTGACTTCATGCACTTGCCCAAGGAAGCGGAAGTCCCCTCGGCGTTCTATCTCCAGCGCACCGGCGTCGATATTTTCGCTTTCGGCATCCGCCCGTGCCTGCGCCAACATTTCATCCAGTGCAGCATTCACTTGTTCAGCCTGCGACGGGTCATCCAGGGCCCAGTTCACCGTGCGATTATACTGGCGCACATAGTCTGCGGTCAGAACACCATAAGCTGAAAAGGCAGAACAGTTGTCCGGGACAATGATGTTCGGGCATCCGAGCCGCCGGCATATCTCCACGGCAAACAGCCCAAGCCCGCCTCCATAGGAAAAGAACGTGAAATCGCGTGGGTGGTATCCGCGCTCGACACTGACCATGCGCAATGCGTTGGCCATTTCGATCACGGCGAGGTCATAAATTGCAGCCGCTGCCCGTTCGGTTGACCAGCCAAGGGCGGTGCCAACGCCGGCATCGACGGCCTCTCTTGCTGCCGCAACATCCAGTTTATGGGCACCTTTGAGATAGTTGTCGGGGTCGATCAGCCCAAGAATGACATTCGCATCCGTAACGGTCGGACGCGTCCCGCCACGCCCATAGCAGGCGGGGCCGGGTTCCGAGCCGGCGCTATGCGGCCCCACTTGTGGAACGCCACGTCCATCAAGCCAGGCGATGCTGCCACCACCGGCGCCAACAGAAACGATATCAAGGATGTTGATCCCGGTGCGGTAGACGCCAAAGGCTGCTTCCCGCGCGACTGTAGGCGTCAGGTCAGCCAGGACTGCCGTATCAAAGCTGGTTCCACCCATGTCGCCGACAAGGACATTGCGTATCCCCAGTTTCTCGGCAATCTGGCGGGCACCCATGACACCGCCTGCCGGGCCTGACTGCATGAGAGTGATGGGCTTTTCTTCGACCGCATCAATCCCGATTGACCCGCCGATCCCCTGGAAAAATGTCATCGTGCCAGCAAAGCCCGATCGCCCCAGTTCGGATTTGAGCCCTTCGATATACCGTGTCGTCGCCCGGTGGGAGAGGCAGTTGAACACGGCAGTCATGAAACGTGGAAATTCCCCGATAACGGGGTGCGTCGCGTGCGATAGCGTGACAAATGCTTCGGAAAACTCTTCTTTCAGGATGGCTTCCGCTTGCAGTTCGTTGACCGGATTCTGAAACGACCAGAGGAAACAGACAGCAACCGCTTCAACGCCATTGGCCTTGAGCAAGCGGATGCCGTTGCGCAATTCCTCAACATCAGGGGCAACGATAACGCTGCCGCTGCTATCAACCCGCTCTGAAACTTCGACGATGCAATCGCGTTCGACAACTTCGGGCGGCGGAACCTGAAGCTGGTCGTCATATTCCCTGGTTCGCGCGCCACCGGCAAGCCGGAACGTATCTTTGAATCCCCGCGTGATAAGAACGCCGGTTTTCGCGCCCCGCAATTCGGTAATGGCATTGGTTACAATGGTCGAACCGTTGACAAACGCGCGGCAGCTGGACAGCACCTCTTCGGTCGATTTGCCGATCTGTTCAGCGGCCAGACCGATCGCGCGCAAAATGCCTTCGCTGTAATTACCGTGTGTGGTGAAGGCTTTGCTGCGGATGAGTTCATCCGGCGTAGACATGATAAGGTCGGTATGCGTGCCGCCGACGTCCACGCCGATCGCATAATCGCCTTCCTGCGTCTGTCCTTTAGCCTGCAACATACTTTGAACTTCTCCATTTCGGTGGCCATGCTGGCCGCTTTTCCCAAGGTAGTTTCACCGCAAGGCCGGGAGCACATCCATGCCGAAGCGACGGATTGCTTCACGCGTTTCGTCCGGTGTGGGGTAGGCCGGACCATGGCCCATGTCGGGCGTGCGCAACCGTATATTCAGCCAGTCAGGTGCAAATCGGCGTTCGATTTCGCGGATACGCTCAATCCAGCTCTCTGGTGTTCCAAAGTGCCACTGGCGAGTCTCGAAATCCCGAATTGCGCGTTCGGCTTCATCTTCCCTTGTGGTGTCTCCATCCGGGGCGATTTCACCGTCGAAATCGTGCTCTTCATAAAAGCTCGCCTCCCGCAACCAACGCGGGGCATGACGCGCGCGCGTGGCAGCAGGGTCATCTCCAATCCAGCCATCCTGATTCAGGACGGTATCCCATTTTTCACGACCTGCGGCGGCAGCGCGCTGGCGCGTTTGTGCTATCCAGCTTTCGCTTTCATCCCAGCTCGGCTGTGTCCAGAGCACCCAGCCATCGGCATCAATTGCGCGATCCAGCGGTTTGCCCTTGCTGTGGGTGCCAATCCAGATGGGGACGGAAGGGCGCTGGTATGTTCTGGGCGTCAGTTGAACATCGCTGAATTGATAGAAATCGCCATCGAAAGAGAAGCGTTGCCCCGAAAAAGCGAGCCGCAGCACGGCCAGCACCTCTTCAAAACGCTTGCCGCGCTTTTCCCAGGGAACACCGAAAAACCGGTGATAGTCTTCGTGATAACCAACACCGACACCCAACGTAAAACGCCCATTCGACAGGTTGTCGATCATGGCGACTTGTTCAGCCAGATGCATCGGGTTGTAGAGTGTGGGCAAAAGGACAGTGGTGGCAATGCGAACGCGCGATGTCCGGGCGGCGATCGCAGCGGCTGCGATCAAAGGTGAAGGAACGAATGTCTCTCCGCGCGCGTGGCGTTCGGGCAGGAACACGCCATCAAACCCCATTTGCTCGGCAAGTACCGCCTCTTCCACGACCTGTTCAAAGGCCGCGGTAGCCTGCGGCGGACTCGGCGCTTCCTGATCGTAAACCCCAAAATGGGTGTCTGCCATATAGGCGAATTGCATCTGGCATCCTCTTGTCGCCCGCTTTCGGGTCGCATTCGGGCCAGCAAATCGCCGACCCTGATGTCCGGGAAGCTAGATCGGCAAATGAGTGGCGAGAAGATGCAAAGATGCCTAGTCATCTTTGCATATTATGCAAAGATAGGCGGCTGCGGCTTTTGTGCCTGGTATCGGCGTTCTTTCAACGCCGGTTGATGCCGCCCGGATTGATCCAGCGCATTGCATCAGGAGCGCGAACCTCATGTTCGACGCTTTGCTGTCGGATGCTCATGGCAATCTGTGAAATTTCTGCATCGAGGCGACGGAACGCTTCGACCAGAAAATCAACGAACACGCGAACCTTGGGCAAAATAAGGTCATTTCGCCGAAACACCGCAAAGATCCCGTGGTCAAATGCGCTGTGAGTCATTTCGACATCAGGCAGAACGCGGACGATCCGGCCTTCTGCCAAATCGCTTGCAACAAGCCATGCAGGAATCAAACCCAGACCAACCCCGGACCGGATTGCCTCACACAGCAGCCGTATTTCGCTGACTTTCAAATTGCCGGAAACAGGGATTTCTTTCTTACCCGCGGCTGTTCGGCAAAAAACAACAGGGTCTCCATATCCGTTCTGTTGCACGGATATGAAATTGTGGGTCGCAAGATCCTCTACCGAAGAGATTGATGAGTGCTCCGCAAAGTATGAACGACTGCCACACAGCACGCTTTCTACCCCGTGGGACAGGCGGCGAATGACAAGGTCAGGGTCATTCGGCATTCCGACCCTGAGATCGACATGAATTGTGGTATCACCCGGATCGGGCAAATGGTCACTCAATTCCACGTCGAGTTCTATTTCGGGATATTGCTTCAGAAAGGCCGGAATAACCTCACCCAGAAAGCGTTCGCAAATTGCAGGGCTGGTGTGAAACTTCAGTGTTCCCCGAGGAATGGTCTGCTGTTCGGAAATTGCCGTATTGAGGTGATCAATCTGGCTTATGATCTGCGAGACTTTGTCGAAATAGTGTTCACCAATTGTCGTCAAACCAAGGTTGCGACTGTTTCTGTCCAGCAGTTTGGCGCCGACTGAATCTTCAAGCCGCGCCATCTTGCGCGAAACAGAGGCTGGCGACTGCCCGGTTATCCGGGCTGCGGCAGAAAAGCTGCCTGCCTCGATTACCGAGACGAAAAGCCGCATCGCCTCCAGGGATTCCATTACCTTTTCCCCTGCTGCTCGCTGCGAAGCTTATGCCGCAGCGTGTCGGTTGCTTCATGGTCGATCACCAGCTTTTCGGGATGGCGTTGGGGGTCGCCTCTTATCACGACGCCATAATCGTCTGCGGCGCCTTCGATGCTGACGTATTCATCGCGGACATCGTGCAAGACCATGGCCGGATCACGATCCAGCGGATTGCCCCAGCCGCCTCCGCCACCTGTCTGAAAGCGCAGCCCGCTGCCTGTTTCCAGATGCCATGCAGGATGCGAACCGAAGTAGAAAAATTCCCCATTAAGGTCGGCCCGCTTGCTCACCGGATTGAATATGCCGGCAACAGGTTCGCAATGGTCATGGAATGCCGCGTCGTCTATCAGCAGGCAGGAAGCATTCTCTTTCAAACTACGCTTCCCTGCCGGGTGCATCCAGCAGGCTTGTGCTGTCCCGCTCTGTCCCCCGAAAACGCCAACGCCTGCAGGCGATCTGGTGTGAAGTGCGGTCGTATTGTGATCGCCATCCTGCAGCCACAACGTATCCCGTTTGACCGCCGCCCCTCCACGGTAGCACCCTGGACCTCCACTATCGGTTACATATTCCTTTCGCAAAACGACCGCTGGAACATCCGTTTCAATTGCCTCGGTCGAAGGGTCGAGATTGTTGGCAGTGTGGTTGACGTTGTAACTGTCGCCATCTCCGGCCTTTGTGGCGCTCCACGGCCCGTGTTCGCCCCCGCAGTTCGATACTGATAGCCAGGGCGACCCGTCAGGCCATGTTCCGCTGCCGTTATGAACCATCATCGAGCCGAAATCAGGGCCGACGGCATCTTCGCCCAGTGCACCTGCAAGAGCTTTGTAAATGGCCGATATGATGACGAATGATGCCTCCCAATACATGAAAATGGGGCCATGTGGCGGGGTCGCGCTGACAAATGTGCCGGGCGGCAGGACGATGTTGATATTGCGAAAGCAGCCCGAGGTTATGGGTGCTTCCTGCTCGACAAGCATTTTCATGGCAACGCCCACGGCGGCCTTCACGTCCAGCGGGCCACAATTGATGCTGGTCGGCGCCTGTCGGGAGGTTTCACTGAAATCGAATTCCATGCGATCGCCAGCTTTGACTATCCTGACTTTCAGGCGGCACTCCCGTTCTGCCGAAGCCCCGTCGCAATCAAGAGCATCCTCGCCCTCATAAATGCCATCGGGTATTCGCTCGGCAATGGCGGTGCGCATCGCATCGGCAGAGACATCGCAAGAATAATTGATCGCCCCAAGGAAGGCATCTTCTTCATATTTGTCTATCGTCTCGATGAGCAGCCGCTCCCCCAGCAACAGACTTTGGTAAAGCGACTTGATATCCGGAAGGATAAGATCGCCGAAGCGGGCATTGTCAAAGATCAGGTTAAATGTGGGGCGTTGCGGCTTGTCATCCCGATAAAGCAATATGGGCGGAATAACGAGGCCGGTTTCATAGACATTGTGCTTTGTCCCGCTGAAGCCGCCAGCCACCGTCCCGCCCATATCCAACTGGTGCGCCCTTACTGTCACGAAGGCCATCAGCTTGCTGCGATAGAACACCGGCCTGACGAAGCAGACATCATTCACATGCAGTCCGATGCGGTATGGGTCGTTTGCAATCAGCACATCGCCGGGGCGAATGTTGTCGACGCCGAATTCTTCCACGATGTTACGAACCCCGTCACCCATCGTAAAAGTGAAGATGGAGAGGCTGTCCGAACTGGTGCACATGGGATAATTCAGGTGCGGCGGGCCGGAAATGGTCGCTGCGAAATCGTACCACTCGCGCAAAATCATGGAGAATGACGTTGTGAGCAGGACCGTGCTCATGTGCTTGACGATATAACGCATACGGTTTGCCATGATCGTCGCGGCAAAACGATCCGTCGCATAACGGGCGGCAAAGGCAGCTTCATCGAGATACCGCAAACAGGTCATGCCGTTTTGCAGACGATCATCCCGCACAAGGGCGCTTTGCCGCCTGAGGGCTTCCTTACCGTCTTTTCCACGCGACTGCCATTTCGCTGTCCTGTCTCCCATACTTGAACCTGTTTCGCTCTGTTATCGCCACTTCGCGCCCGCGTTGCTGATATGCAGTTCACCATAGTTTCCCACAATCAGGAGTTGATCCTGCAGGAGCAAGGTCGTCGACCCTTCTTCCCTGACAATGGCGGCGCCCCTGATCTCGTCACCGCAACGCAAGTCCGGCCGCCAATACTCGCCCGCCAAAACGGTTTCTTCAGCCAGATAATCGAGTTCCACGATACGACGCGCAGGCGGAGTCTTGCCCCGACGCTCCTCAAGACGAGGATATTCAACTTTTTCGGTCGGGACGATCGTTTCGATCCGATATGTTACGCTTTGCACCGGGATCGACGGAAAGCGGTTTCCTGATCGAAGCTCATAAGTCGTGTGAAAATTGGCAATCATCTGTTCCACGACGCTGCCCGTTATCGGCCCCGGAGGAATCGGAATAAAGGGCGTTTCCCAACTCTGACCAAGAAGCCTGCCATCAAAGGCCCGAACAAAAACCGGCTCTGGAAGTATATGGTGCAAACGAACGCACATCGCTTCTTCCATTTCGCGAAATACACGATCAATTTCATCGGCAACGTCAGGGGTCAGCACCCGATAAACGCTGCGGCTATCGCTGAAAGTCTGATCGGAACTGACCAGACCCAGAGCCGAAAAATGCCCCGGATGCGGCGGCACAATAACTTCTGCAGCCTGGAGCCGTTCAAGCACCGCCGGCAACAGCATCGGTCCTGCTGCGCCAAATGCCATGATACTGAAATCACGCGGATCGATACCGTGATGAATGGCCACATTCGTCAGGCCTTCAGCGATATTGCTCAACCCGACATGAAAAGCATGGCGAACCCTGTCGCCAAACGCCAAATTGCAATCCAGACCGAGAAATGCCTTTCTGGATAGTTCAGGCTGCAACGAAAAACGTCCGCCAGCAAAGCTGTCAGGGTCGAGAATACCCATCAACACGCAGGCGTCTGTCAACGTTGGCAGCTCTCCGCCCTTGGCATAGCAGGCAGGGCCAGGGTCGGCCCCGGCACTGCCTGGCCCCACTTGTAATTCGCCCGCCGAACTCACCCAGGCGAGGCTTCCACCTCCGGCTCCGATCGATGAAACCTCGATCGAAAGCGCGTTGACGACGAGATCATGCTCAAGTTCGAACGTGGTATTCACATAGGGTCTGAAATCACTTACCAGGCTGATATCGCATGATGTGCCGCCAATATCAGCGCAGAGCAAATTGCCTTTGGCTATCATCTTTCCAAAGTGCATACTGGCGATTGCGCCGGCAGCAGGACCAGCGAATACCATTTGATGAGGGCGCTCCATGGCCACATCAGCAGGCAGAAGCTGCGCTGCACAATTAGCAAAGTTCAGCGTCCCACCGAACTGCATCGCCTCTAACCCCGAATGAAGGTTCTGACTGTAATCTTTATAAATTAGCCGCATGAGGACATCGATCACGGTCGTCGATGCTCTGTCATACTCTTTCGCCAGTGGAGAGACATCGCTTGAAATCACACACGGTATTTCGGGCAGCTGCTCCCTTACGAGTTCCCTCAGCCTTATTTCATGGCGCGGGTCGACGTAGGCGTTGAGCAGGCAGATGGCGACGCCTCCAACTTCGCATTCCCGAAGCACGGCGATCTGTTCACCAGCCTGGTCTTCATCCAGATCAATCAAGATCTGCCCGTCCGCAGTGATGCGCTCCATAATACCCCGACGCAAATACCGTGGCACCAAAGGGGCTTGCGTATCGCCAAAGCGTCGGCGCCAATGCGGGTTTGTCTGATCTGTGGCAGGCCGCCATGTCCGGCCTGCATCGAGGATATCGCGGTGTCCAAAAGTCGTCAGGAACGCTATTTTGGGAAGGTCGCGGGTAATAACCGCATTCAGTCCGCGCGTGCTCGCATGGTTGAAAAGCGTCGCGTTTTCGCCTCCGACTTCCAGAACGCCAGCGAGAACGGCCTGGGCGGTATCGCGATTTTCCGTTGCGAGCTTGATGGTTCTAATGCCGGCATCATCAATAGCGACCACGTCTGTAAATGTGCCGCCCACATCGACGCCGACAAGTTTTGCCATGTCACCTCCATTTTTCCCAGACATGGTAACGAAGCAATCGCAACCGTGTGCTCAACACGGGTCAAGTCCGTGTGAAAGTAACTCAATGGGGCCAAGCAATCGCCACTGGCAACGGTGAATTTCTTCCAGCGTATTCTGGTTTACAATTACAAGAAACCAGCCGCCCTCGGTAAGCACGGGATAACGTCTCAGATTTTCAATCGACTGGTCTGCGCAAACAGTTTCGACGTCGAGGCCGATATCCTCAAGAAGAGATTCGGTAACCGGAAGGCGATAGAGCGAAACATCATCTGCCGCATAGGTCGCCATAAATACTCACTCTCTATCGCCCAGTCAGTGCCAACGGAACCTGACCGAAATCGAATATGGCATAAACTGGCGAAGGCGATGAGTCCAAAAACAGCAATTGTGACACTGCAAAGTGCTCGCGCTGTCAGTTCCCAGGCGGCACAATAGCGGCCTTTCTCTCACTCCCGGTGAACGGCCCTGCCCCGCCATCCTTGTCGCAATGCCAGATCAGCAGATGGCCGGATCGGGCAGATTCTTGGCGACAGCGGACGTTGAGAAGGCACCTTTCCCCAATGACAATAAAGAAGCTGGGGTGACCTGGCTCAGGCTCGGCAGTGCTTGTTGCCGACAATGCCCAGGGAGGCTGTCCTCGCCCAGGCGCACAACAGAAAGGATGGATACGATCCATCGGGGAGAGAAATTTATGTCAGCGATTACAAGACTGAAGAAGTATCGATATCACCAGCTGACGGCTTCATCTGTTATCATTCTTTCCATGATCTCGCCGCCCGTTCTTGCGGCGGAAGCGCAAGGTGAAACGGCAGTCGGTGAGATTATCGTCACGGCCAACAAACGCAGCGAAAACATCAGCAAGGTTGGCGCCAGCATCACCGCTTTCGACACTACGATGCTTGAAAACCGCAACATCGATTCCGCGGAAGACCTGGCGCAAACAATACCGGGCATGGCGCTGGCACCGTCAACGCACGGCACCCCGGTCTTCACACTTCGTGGCATCGGCTACAATGCGGACTCACTGGGGGTCTATCCGGCAGTCAGCGTCTCGATCGATCAGGCGCCCATGCCGTTCCCGGTTTTTGCCAGCCGCTCAATGTACGATCTGGAACGTGTCGAAGTTCTGAAAGGGCCACAGGGAACCCTGTTCGGCCAGAACTCAACTGGCGGCGCAATCAACTACATCGCGGCAAAGCCCACCGACGAACTGGAAGCCGGCTTCACCGTCGATTATGGCCGTTTCAACGAAGTGCATGGCACGGCTTATCTGAGCGGTCCGGTTAGCGAAACTATCGGTATGCGTCTTGCTGTCGACGCGGCGCACCGCGATGCCTGGCAATACAACTTCACGCGAAACGATAAAAACGGCGAACAGAATTATATGGCCGCCCGTCTAGTGACTGTCTGGAACGCGTCCGACCGGCTGAAGTTCGAGCTGAACGTCAATGGCTCGGTCGATCGGTCGGAACCGCAGGCTCTTCAGGTAATCGCCTCCATGCCGTCCGAGCCGGGCGCGCCGACTTTCGAGGAACTCAATGTCCCGCTGACACCGCGCAAGCTGCGCGCCGCCAACTGGTCGATTACAGGGCGTGAGTCCAATGATCTTCAGTCGGCAACAGAAGGTGCGCGTCCGCGAGGCAACCGCAAGCTCTTCCAGGCGTTCCTTCGCAGCGACCTCGACGTTAGCGATGAAATCACGCTTACCTCGATCACGACCTACAACCATCTGAAGCAGAAGATGTCATTCGACCTCGACGGTTCATCATACGAACTGGTCGACAACCCGCGCGATGACGGCAAAATCTCCGATTTCAGTCAGGAACTTCGTCTGTCGAACGCCTCGACACCGGGCGCGCGGCTCCGCTGGACGCTGGGCGCGAATTACAACCACAGTAAAGTGACCCAGTATCAGGACATTACTTATGGCGATAATTCGCTGAGCAATGTCGGCACCAATTTCATCCATATCAGTGGTGTCGACAACAGGGGAAAAATGGAAAGCTACGCGGTATTCGCGAACGCCGAGTTCGACGTAACCGAACAAATTACCCTGAAAGGCGCGGTCCGTTATACCGACACTTCCAACAAGAACAGCATGTGCAACCTCGATCCCGTTGCGGATCGCAATGTGTCGGAACTGTTTGAACTGCTTGGCACCTTGCTTGGTGGCCAGACCGTGCCACTCGCTGCCGGCGACTGCTATACGCTTAACGATGCGAACCTGCCCGGCACGGTCTTCCGCAACAACCTGAAAGAAGACAATGTCTCCTGGAAAGTTGGCGTCGACTTCAAGGCGTCCGACACAACCCTGCTCTATGCCAACGTGTCGCGCGGCTACAAGGCGGGCAGCTTCCCGGTTATCACCGCGTCGCTGCAAAGCCAGTTGCTTCCGGCCAAGCAGGAATCGGTCACATCCTATGAAGCTGGCTTCAAAACCCGGCTCGCGTCCAATGCAATCCAGTGGAGCGGTGCTGTCTTTTACCAGGATTATCGCGACAAGCAGATCCAGGGTACTGTCGCCACCGGATTGTTCGGGCTGCTCCAACGCCTCGATAATCTTCCCAAGTCCCATATTTTCGGGGTCGAAACCGATGTGGTCGTGCGGCCAACCAGCGGCCTCACTCTCACGGGTTCGGCCAGCTACCTGAAATCAAAGGTTGATCGCTACTCCGGCACCAGCGTGTTCGGTGTCGATACCGACTTCAAGGGCAACCCGCTGCCGTTTGCGCCCAAGTGGACGCTTGTAGGTGACATCGATTATCGCTTGCCGACGGCTTCGGGCGGGGAACTCTTCGCAGGGGCGGCAGTCAATTATCGCTCCAAAGTCGATACCTATGTTGGTGGCAGCACGCTCGCTATCCCGGACAATGGGGTCAACAGGTGGATCGAGCGTGTTCCCTTTAATATCGACGGCTACACGCTGGTTGATGCGCGGCTGGGCTACCAGTTCCCGGGGGAACGCCTGACGGCATCGTTATGGGCGAAGAACGTGTTCGACAAGTACCACGTCCAGAACGTGATTTCCTATAACGACATCATCACCCAGTCGACTGGCCAACCGCGCACCTATGGGGTGACGCTGAAGGTGAAATGGGACTGATCAACCCTGTAAATGCTGCGTGGCTGCCCCGATTATCGTCGGGGCGCCACCAGAACCCCCGGCAAGAGGAGCCTGGCCGGTTCGGACATAGTGTTGGCAGGGGCGGCTCTTGAGAAAAGGGCCATTCACTGGCCAGATGCGATGCTACCCGATCAATCGGCACGGTCTTGCACGACCAAGGAGAAGTTTGAAATGAGTGATGTGATGGAACGCGAGTTGCGCAGTGACAGCAGCGCCTGCGAGGAGTTTGATGTGCTGATTGTCGGTGCAGGCATTTCCGGCATCGGCAGCGCCCATCATCTGCAAACCCAATGCCCCGGCAAGAGCTTCGTGATACTTGAAGCACAAGACGGATTTGGCGGCACCTGGCGCACGCACAAGTATCCGGGCGTGCGATCGGACTCTGATCTTTTCACATTTGGCTATCGCTTCAAGCCCTGGGTCGGCCCGCCGATTGCAACGGGCGCGGCGATCCAGGAATATCTTGAAGAAGTCATCGAAGAGAACGGCCTGGACAAGGCCATCCGCTACGGAACTAAAATCACCCGCTGCGACTGGTCTGGCGAGGACCGTAAGTGGACTGTAGAGACAGCCAACCGGGACGGTTCCCCCGGAAAGGTCTATCGGTGCAACTTCCTCTGGATGTGCCAGGGGTATTACGATCACGAAAACCCCTACGTGCCCAACTGGCCCGGCATGGCCGATTTCAAAGGCAAGATTGTCCATGCCCAGAAATGGAACGACAGCGTCGACTACAAAGGCAAACGCGTCATAGTTATCGGCTCCGGCGCGACCGCCGCAACAGTTATCCCGGCGATGGCGGACGATGCCGCCCATGTCACAATGGTGCAGCGATCGCCCACTTACTTTTTCTGTTACCCGAACAAGAGCGACCTGGTTGACCGCCTGCGCCTGATCGGTGTCGATGACGACACCATCCATCGCTGCGCGCGGCTGGACTACCTCCACAACCTGAAGATGCTCGACCACCGATCAAAGGAAGAGCCGGACGTCGTCTTCGACGAGCTCAAGGCGCTCGTGCGTCAATATGCGGGTGAAGACTTCGAATTCGAGCCTCACTTCACGCCCAGTTACCGACCGTGGCAGCAGCGGCTCGCCTTCGTTCCCGACGGGGATATGTTCGTAAAGATAAGGGAGGGCAAAGTTTCCGCCGTCACGGACAAGATTGCGAAATTCACCGAAAAGGGGCTGCTTCTGGAATCCGGTCAGGAACTTGAAGCGGACCTCGTCGTCGCTGCGACAGGGTTCAACCTGTCGGTGATGGGCGGAATTGATTTTACTGTTGATGGCAAGGAAGTCGATTGGTCCGACACGGTCACGTATCGCGGCATGATGTTCGCAGGCGTGCCGAACCTGGTCTGGGTGTTCGGTTATTTCCGCGCAGCATGGACGCTGCGCGTCGATCTTCTGGGTGACTTCGTGTGCAGGCTCCTGAACCACATGGACCAGAAGGGTGTGCACGAGGTTGATATCGCCCTTCCCCAAGGGTCTGAAGGCGATCCGCACAAACCCTGGATAGAAGATGACAACTTCAATCCCGGCTATCTGATGCGCGCTGTAGAAGACCTGCCGAAGCGGCTCGGTGATCGTCCGGAATGGCGTCATACGCAGGATTACTGGCAGGAGGCGGAGGATATTCCGGCCATTGATCTCGACGGACCGGAATTCGCCTATCGTTGACCGACAGGACGGTCGGGGATCAGCGTAGGAGGCTTTGCCGGTATTCCGCCGCTGCCATCCCCGACCACCTCTTGAAGGCGCGCGAGAAGCTGGAGGGTTCGGCAAACCCAAGGGCAAAAGCGATCGTTTCAATAGTCATCTGACGATCCGCCAGAAGTTCACGCGCCCGGCTATAGCGCATTTCGTCCACCAGTGTAGAAAACCGTGTGCCTTCCTCCGCCAGCCTGCGGTGGAGCGTGCGTTCCGAAAGCGCCAGCCGTTTGGCTGCCTCGGTCGCACTGGGCAAGCTGTCGCTGTTCCTGTTCATCAGCAAGGTCAGCCTGTGCGTCACAGGCGCATCGGCATGTGCTCGACTGAGCAAACCATCGCAGTGACCACTATACAGGCTGGTCAGTTCACCATCGCCAAGCGGTAATGGCCGCTGGACCGAACCGGGCAGGCAATGCCATTGGGTCTGTGGGGCGTTAAACTCCACCGGGCAGTCGAAATGCCGACGCATCACGCTCCAGTTCGCGGGCGGTGGGGCCGCAACGGTTATTCGTTCAAGCACGCGTTCGCCGGCCATGAGGTCATAGAACAACGTTCGGATTGCACCGAGGTCACGGTGCTGGGTAAACTCCCTGAGATTGTCAGGAAGTTCATGATCTTCGCCCAGCAGAACGCAAGACCCGTTCGGCGCTGCCGCATAACGATAATTGATCAGTGAAAAAGTAAGCGCCTGATAGCGACAGGCGACCTGCAGGGCTTCGCCCAGGGTCCGCGATGTCATCATCGCAAGGCCTAACGTGCCATATTTGATGGCACGATAGCGCAGCCCGACATCAAGCCATAAATTCGGGTGGGATTCTGTTGTCCTGACAAAGCCATGCTGCAATTGCAGTTCTTCTTCGGCTAGCAGTTCGGACATGGCATCGTCCAGCGTTAGCGTCTTTACGCGGCTATCCTGACAGAATCTGTCCCAGCGGATATTCAGCTGATCCGCCAGCGCATCACGCATGATTCGGGCGCTAAGGTCCGGTAATGCAGCAAGAAGTGAATCGGATTTCATATTTTCGATTGCCTTCCACTGAGGCTTCTCCCGCATTGAAGATAATCACCACTGGCGATTTCCGTCAAGAAGTTGGCAGTCACCGTCATGGGTCGGTTCCTGCATCAATGCGACAAGAAGAATAATAATTGGGAGAGGACTGTGAATAGACACGCTGGTTTTTCGGCGATTGCCGCAGTGGCATTGGCGCTTACCGCATCGGGATGCTCGAACTCGTCAGCCGCGTCGGGGGAAGCAGCCTGGGACAAGTTGCAGGAACTGGTCGCAGACCCAGGCGACTGGGTAACTTATGGCGGCACTTTCGATGAACAGCGTTTCAGCCCGCTCGACCAGATCACGGATGCGAACATAGGCGGCCTTGGTCTTGCATGGTCGCATGAATTTGACACCAACAGGGCGCAGCAATCGACCCCGCTCGAATACCAGGGCGTCATCTATGTCACCACTGCATGGTCCAAGGTGTTCGCTCTCGAAGCCAAAAGCGGCAAAGTGCTGTGGAGCTACGACCCCGAAGTCCCTCGCGAATTTGGGGCCAAGGGTTGCTGCGACGTCGGCAATCGCGGTGCGGCAATCTACGACGGCAAACTCTATTTCGGTGCATTCGACGGACGCCTGATCGCGCTGGACATCAAGACCGGCAAGCCAGTGTGGTCAGTCGTCACGGTTGATCAGAGCAAGACCTATACCATCACTGGCGCACCGCGTATCGTGAAAGGGAAGGTGGTCATCGGTAATGGCGGCGCGGAACTCGGCGCCCGCGGCTATGTGACGGCCTACGATGCCCAGACAGGAAAGCAGGTATGGCGCTTCTATACTGTGCCCGGCAACCCGGCGGATGGTCCTGATAACGCGGCGTCCGACAAGGTTCTGGCCGAAAAAGCGGACAAGACATGGTTCGGCGATTACTGGAAAACCGGCGGTGGCGGCACCGTCTGGGATACGATCGTTTACGACCGGGAACTCGACCAGCTCTATATCGGCGTCGGCAATGGTAGCCCATGGAACCACAAGGTTCGTAGCGAGGGCAAAGGCGACAACCTCTTCCTTTCATCGATTGTCGCGCTGGACCCGGACACGGGCGCGTATCGCTGGCACTATCAGGAAACCCCCGGCGATACCTGGGATTACACGGCAACCCAGGGCATCACGCTTGCCACGCTGAAAATCGACGGCGAGCCGCGCAAAGTGCTGATGCACGCGCCGAAGAACGGCTTTTTCTTCGTAATCGACCGCAAGGACGGCAAACTGCTGTCCGCCAGGAACTTCGTCAAGGTAAACTGGGCAACCGGCTACGACCTCAAGACTGGTCGCCCGATCGAAGACCCCAAAGCGCGCTATGAAGGGGCCGCCTATGTCGCAGTCCCCGGCGCGGTTGGCGCCCACAACTGGCAGCCGATGGCCTTCAGCCCCAAAACGGGCCTCGTCTATATTCCGGCCAACAACGTGCTGTTTGGTTATGAAGACCCGACGGAAAAATTCGAGGTTCGCCCCGGTCGCTGGAATCTGGGGCTGAAATTCAAGGATACGTCACCGCCCGACGATCCCAAAGCCTTCCAGAGTGTTCGCGACAGGCTTAGTGGCCGACTGGTCGCATGGAATCCTGTCCTGCAGAAGGAAGCGTGGGGCTTCGATTATTCCGAACCTTGGAACGGCGGCGTTCTGACTACTGCGGGCAACCTTGTGCTGCAAGGCGACACCAAGGGTAATCTGCGCGCGTTTTCAGCCGATAGCGGCAAGGTCGTCTGGTCAGCCAATCTGGGCATGGCCATCATGGCGCCGCCCGTATCGTTTCTGGTCGATGGCGAACAATATATCGCCGTGGCCGGGGGCTATGGCGGCGCCTATGCCCTCACCTCGTCCTACAACGACAGCCCGGCACCGCGCCCGAACGGAAGACTGTTCGTATTCAAGCTGGGCGGGAAAGCCAAATTGCCGGCGATCGCAAAGTTCGATGCCGGGCCAGCTAATCCCCCTGCCGAAAGTTTCAGCCCTGCCCAGGTCGCGCATGGCAAGGAACTGTTCGAACGTGACTGCTGGGTTTGCCATGGTTCTGGCGCAATTTCGAGCGGGGTTGTGCCCGATCTGCGCCGGGTCGGTTCGCTTACGAGCGCAGAAGCATGGAATGCAGTCGTCATTGGCGGCGCGCTGCAAGAACGCGGAATGATAAGCTTCAAACAATATCTGTCTGCCAAAGACGCCGAAGACTTGCGCGCTTATGTCGCGGACCGCGCCAAGCTGTTGCAAAAACAGGAACGGGAGAGCAGCAAGTGACCGAACCCTTTGTCCTGCCGGAAACGGCTGCGGTGATTGAACTTCTCAATGCTCAGGAAGGCCCGCACCTTTCCGAATTGCCTGCGGCCGATATGCGTGCTGTTTATCTCCAGCTTGGAGAGGCATTCGATGAGCCTGCCGATTCAACTGTAAGGACCGCAGACTTTGTCGGGGATGGCATACCGCTGCGCGCCTATTTCCCGAACAAGGCGCAAGCAGGGCCAGTAATCGTTTACATGCATGGCGGTGGATGGGTGATCGGCGATCTGGAGAGCCATCATTCTGTCTGTGCACAGATGGCGTTGATTTCAGGTATGCGCGTCGTCTCTGTCGATTACCGGCTGGCGCCGGAACACCCCTTCCCGGCGGCGCACGATGATTGCCTCGCGGCTGCCCGCTTTGTCGCAAGCAGCCCAGCCGAACTGGAAGCACCTGTTACCGGGATTGCCGTTGCAGGTGACAGCGCAGGCGGAAACCTTGCGTTTCATGTCGCCGCGACTCTGGGAGCCGGTGGCGTGCTTGCACAGCTCCTGATTTACCCGGTTGGCGATTGCACCAGTCCAGAGGCCGGGTCGTACAAGGATTTCGAGGAGGGTTACCTCCTCGACCGTCGGCTCATGGACCGTTTCATAACGGATTACCTGCCCACCGACGATGTGAGGAAACATCGGGCCGCATCGCCCTTGCTCTACCCGCTCCCCACGGATTTACCGCCAACCGTAATCATGACGGCTGGCCTCGACCCCTTGCGTGATCAGGGCCGAGCCTTGGCGGCTCATCTCCCCCAGCAGGGCGTTGAAGTTCATTTCCTTGAGGCCGCAGGGCTTATTCATGGTATTGCGACAATGCGAAAAGCTTTCCCCACGGGCGACCACATTATCGTCCGGGCGGTCGGGCTGTTTGCCGATGCAATAGATAACAGGCAATCAAACGAACGAGAGGAGTTTAAGGCGTGAGAGATTACCTTCAATTTTATATCGACGGTGCGTGGGTTGATCCGGCACAGCCGCGTCAGCTTGACGTCATCAATCCAGCGACCGAGGAAGTGGCAGGCCATATCAGCCTCGGCAGCGGTGAGGACGTGGACCGCGCTGTCAAAGCGGCGCGTCGCGCATTTGAAAGCTTCGGCCGCAGTTCGAAAGCCGAACGCCTCGAACTTCTGGACTCGATCATCGCAGCATATCAGGCCCGTGAAAATGACCTTGCCGATGCTGTGCGCGAGGAAATGGGCGCTCCCGCAGGGTTGGCGATGGAGGCCCATGTGCCTTTGGGTCTGGCCCATTTTTCCACGGCGCGAGCGATACTCGAAAATTTCGATCCCGATGTCCAGATGGGCAGCACGCGCCTGACGGAGGAACCGATCGGGGTGGTCGCAATGATCACGCCCTGGAACTGGCCTATCAACCAGATTTCCTGCAAGGTCGCACCCGCGCTCGCCGTTGGCTGCACGATGGTTTTGAAACCGTCGGAAGTTGCACCTTTCAGCGGGCAGATCTTTACGGAGATCATGCACACCGCTGGTGTTCCTGCCGGGGTTTACAACATGATCAACGGGGATGGTCCGGGCGTGGGGTCAGCGCTTTCGTGCCACCCGGATGTAGACATGGTGTCCTTCACCGGCTCCACCCGCGCCGGTATTGAAGTTGCCCGCAATGCGGCCCCGACGGTCAAACGCGTGCATCAGGAACTGGGCGGAAAGTCTGCAAACATCATCCTTGCCGATGCTGATCTGGCTGCATCAGTGCGGCAGGGCGTTCAGGCTGTGACGATGAACAGCGGGCAGACCTGCAACGCGCCGACACGTATGCTGGTCCCTGCTGCGCGCATGGCAGAGGCTGGCGAGGTCGCCCGCCAGGCAGCCACAGAGCTGAAGGCGGGCGACCCTACCGGCGAAGTTGATCTTGGCCCTGTTGTTTCCGAAGTTCAGTGGAACCGTATCCAGACCCTGATCCAGAAGGGAATCAGCGAAGGCGCGACGCTGGTCGCGGGCGGCCCTGGCCGACCGGAAGGACTGAACAAGGGATATTACGTCCGGCCCACGGTCTTTGCCGACGTCAATAACCAGATGGCGATTGCACGGGAGGAAATTTTCGGTCCGGTTCTGGTCATGATTGGCTATGACGACGAAGAGGACGCCATTGCGATCGCAAACGACACACCATACGGCCTTGCAGGGTATGTCCAGACAGGCGATATCGACCATGGGCGCGCGGTTGCATCTCGCATTCGTGCCGGTCAGGTGGCGCTGAACTATGCTCCACTTGATTTTGCAGCCCCGTTTGGCGGTTACAAACAGTCAGGCAACGGGCGCGAATGGGGTGAACACGCCTTCCATGAATTCATGGAGGCAAAGGCCATCCTCGGCTTCGCGCCAGCATAAAATCGCAGGTTGGGAGCGGTATTGATGAGTTCAGTTGCACAGGCCCGTGCGGGTTCGATCGGCGATGCCCTTAGCCGGTCAGTCGCGCGCAGGGGGAACAGCCCTGCAATCGCTTTTGGCGAGCGGACCTGGACTTATGCCGAGATCAATACCGCTGCCGACCGGGTTGCCGGGCTGCTACACGCACAAGGCATCCGCAAAGGGGATCGGGTGGCCGCTTATGGTCGTAATTCCGATGCCTATTTCCTCGGTTGGCTAGGGTGTCTGCGGTCTGGCGCCATCCATGTGCCCATCAACTACGCGCTGACCGGAGATGAACTGACCTATATCCTGCAGCAATCCGAAGCGCGGGCGTTGCTGTTCGACATTGCCCTGCAAGACAATGTCGATGCGGTAGTGAAGAATACCAGCGTGGAGATTATGGTCCCGTTCATCGCGGAGGGAGGAAGCGACGTGCTGAGCGCGGCACTGTCGCACCCTCCTATCCCCGAAGTGCCGGTTATCGGGACCGAGGATCTGGCGCAGATCATGTACACATCGGGTACGACCTCGCGGCCAAAAGGCGCCATGATGAGCCACGGCGCAATGATGTTCCAATACGCATCCTGCCTGCACGGCCTCGACTTCAAAGAGGATGATCGCAGCCTCAGCGCACTTCCGCTTTACCATACCGCCCAACTCCATGCCTTTCTGATGCCCCAGATAATATCCGGGTCTTTCAGCCGCATTCTGGTTTCGCCGGAACCTGCAGAGGTGCTGCGATGCATGGAGGAGGAAGGGATCACCAGCTTCTTTGCACCGCCTACCGTATGGGTCAGCTTGCTGCGTCACCCGGATTTCGATCAGCGCGACCTCGGCAAGCTGCACAAGCTGTATTATGGCGCTTCGATCATGCCCGAACCGGTGCTGCAGGACATTCGCCAGCGTCTCCCGCAGGCAGGGCTATATAATGTTTATGGGCAGACCGAAATTGCGCCCGTCGCAACCATCCTTTCGCCCGAAGAACATGAGGAACGCCCGACATCGGCCGGGCGCCCCGCCCTGTTCGTCGAAAGCCGGATCGTCGATGAGGAAATGAACGAAGTTGCACCGGGCACGCTCGGAGAAATCGTCCATCGCTCACCCCAATTGCTGAGCGGCTATTGGGGCAAGCCGGCGGAGACGCAGGAAGCCTTTCACGGAGGATGGTTCCATTCGGGTGATCTGGGATACCGTGACGAAGCCGGCTATTTCTATGTCGTGGATCGTATCAAGGACGTTATCAATACCGGGGGAGTTCTGGTTGCCAGCCGCGAGGTTGAAGAGGCGCTCTTCACCCACCCCTCTGTCTCAGAAGCTGCGGTCATCGCCTTGCCGGACCCCAAATGGATCGAAGCCATTACTGCGGTGGTAGTGCTGCGCTCCGGCGAGCAAGCTGAAGAATCGGCCATCATCGACCACTGCCGCACTCTCTTGGCCCCCTACAAGTTGCCCAAGCGCGTAGTCTTCATTGCCGACTTGCCACGCAACGCCAGCGGAAAGATACTGAAGCGCGAACTGCGGGCCGAATTGCAGGAATAAAGCCGGGCCGAAATCTGATTATCGGCTACAGCGATTGTTTGACCCCGGAGCTTGATGGCGCATTATCCATGCAGGAATGGAAGGCTGCACCATGAGCAAACTCTCAGATAGAGCATTTCGAGAAAAAGTTGACAGGGTTTTTCGGCCAGGAAATGCGACCAATCAAAAGTCTACAGCGTTTCTTCGGATTCAACCTTTTCACGAAACGCTATAGTGTGGGTGTTATCGCCGAGCGTCAAACGGTCTCGGTGCTTTCCTATCCAGCGCGTCAGGACCAGCAGATCTGCACTCAAACCGTTTGTACTCTGCCGGTGACATACCGAAATGTCGTTTGAAGGAACGGTTCAGATGTGACGAGTCGCAATAGCCCGCACTATACGCGATTTCCGTGATTGTGCGGCCATTATGACGGTCACTGGCCAGCAGTCTGCGGGCCAACTCCAGCCGCTGTCGGGCGACAAATGCCGAAAATGTCTCTCCCGAATTGGAAAAAATCCTTTGAAGATAACGCAGGCTCACTCCCAGTGTATCAGCAACAGACCTGGGCGACACATGACCATGCTCAATGCACCCCAGGATTTCCTGATGGGCATCGGAAAGTATTTTTGTCTGATATTGTGACAATCCGCTATCCAATGGCACTTCATTGTCAAAGCAAGCGAAGATCAAATCCACCGACGCCTCAATAATCCGACGCCGCGCCGTAATCGACAAGTCGTCGATCACAAGATGCAAATTGTGTAAATGCCGTGCAAGCATCAGTCCTGCACTGTCCTTGCACGAAACGCGCTGGCCCAACGCCCCTTTTAGCGGCCCGATCCGTTGCTCTACAAATCTGGTCGGAATCCACAAAAGCTCAAACCGGCCATTGCCAACTGCGGTAAACTCGCTCGGTGTCATTGCGTCCCACAAAAGCAAATCACCGCGCGAAACCTCGATCGAAGGCCCTCCTTGGGAAAACGTCAATTGCCCTTCGCGTTGATGGCTGACGCAAATATAATTACCCATGTCGCGACGCACATCAGAGGCATTGCGTTCACCGCGACACGGATCGAAGGCCATTTCACCCAATATACATTCGGCAAACTTGCGGCGACGGATTCTGCCGCGAAACCCGGCAGAAGTACTGCTGAGTTTCCACGGAACATCCAGCCGATCAATCTCTTCGGAAAACTGCGCAGCATTCAACCCGTCAGAATTATAGTCCGGTTTTTTATCCTTCGTCGTTCTCGACATTTTTCACCATCCTCTCCCGAGACGGAACGCGATTTATAATCTTCAGACCCGGTTTGTGGCAATGCCATGACGTGCATACTGGTTCTATCTGACATGCACATTTGTTCAATTCACACTGCAGAAAATCGGCTAAATGACTGCTTTGATTTCATTGCCGGAGCCGCATTCATGAATATCGCAACCAACGTCTCTTTGCCAGCGCAAGGGTCCGACGCGCTGGGTATCGAAAAACTTCCTACCGACTTTTATGTTTGCGAAAATCACTATCGCAGTGAACTGGAAAACGTCTTCTCGAAATGCTGGTTGATGGTCGGACGCGAGACTGATCTCGCAAAATCAGGAGATTTTTTCACCTATAAAATCGACGCCCTGTCAGTCTCAATTATCGTTGTGCGCGGTAAGGATGGCATAATTCGCGCCTTTCGCAACGCCTGCACGCACCGTGGCACGAAAATCGTAACTGAAGAGCGCGGGCGCCTTCGGGGCGGAATGATTTGCCCCTATCATGGCTGGGCGTTTGGACTTGACGGGGATTTGCTCAACGTTCCCGACGAGGAAACATTCGGCTGCCTGGATAAAGACAATGAAGGCTTGCACACGGTTTCTCTCGACAAGTGGGGCGGCTTCATTTTCATCAATCTTGATCCGCACCCCCAATGGTCGCTGAAAGAGTATCTTGCTCCTTTGGGTGAAGACCTCATCAAATATGTTGGCGACGAACAGTGGACGTGGAGTTTCGGGTGGAAGTCTCGCGTCAAATCCAATTGGAAAAGCCCGGTGGACGCACAAGTCGAGGGATACCATATCACATATGGTCATCGCCGTACGATTTCTCGTAACGTGACGGCCGAAACCACCCGCCCCTACATCAATCCCGGTTCTATCGGCGTTCCAGGAGGGCATCATCTGTTCCGGCCCGAAAAGCTGGGCGAGCAGACACCCATCGGGTTGCTGGCAGCTCGATACGGCGCAACGTCGCTCTATGCGGAACCGGAGAAGGAATTCGCAGCCAACAATTTCGACCAGCTTGCATTCAGCCAACATCCCCGCTGGATACTTGACGGATACCTTCTATTTCCCAACACTGTTCTGTTCGTCCAGAAAGGGCAATTGTTCATTCAGCGAACATTACCATTGTCGCCGCACGAATGTCTCTGGGAAGTGGATTTCTATCATAGCGAAAAACCACAGAAATTCGGTGAAAAGTTCAACCATGAACAAGGTCGAATCCAAATTCGTGACGTTTTGAGCGAAGATCTCAAAATCGTCGAAGGCATTCAGGAAAATTACCGGTCAGGGGCAATCAAAGAAATGAATTTGTCTCGGCAAGAAGTGATTATTCGGGCTTATTACCATTCAATACGACAATTTGTCGAAGAAGGGTCATCACGATGATTGATTTATCTGAACAAGCTCTTTCCGTAGTCGAAATCCATGCCACCGCGTGGGGGCTGCCAACGTCTGCTGAACGCGTCGCAAAACGGGTGTGCAGTACAATGGATGAAATAAGTAACTTCTATGACGCAATGCTGCCTCATATGGAGGAGATACTTGATTACCTGAACCAATTTTCATTGGACACAATACCAGATAACGTCAAGCCTATCGCATGGACGGCTCTTGCCATGTGTGAAGTTGACAACCCTGTTAGGTGGAAATCGGTTACATTGTCGAGCGGCTTCGACGTCCTTGGCATGGTGCCAAAATCATCATTTTATGACAGCAGCTTCGTTGCATAGCAGGGTAGTGGATCACTTGGGGAATCGTTTATCATAGAGCGATTTCGAGCCCGTTCGCCATTGCTCGCTTATAGCCACCCAATGTCACACGTCGCAAAAGCAGAAGGACGTATCGAAACCCTCAGAATCCTGACTATTTGCCCATCCGTTTTGCTTCGCCCTGGTGTATTATTCGCGGATCAGGTCGCTACCGCAAACGCTGCAAAGATTGCTCCGTCTGATGAGATGATCCCGTCGATGGATCTAACTTCGATGTATCAAAGGCTGGATTGGGGAACAGCCGATGGGCAACAGCGACGAGCAGCGGCAGAAAAGTGGGAGGCACTCGTGCCGGACATCATTGCCCCCGCCCTTATTTTTGGCCTCTGATGGCGAAGCGCCCAATCTTTGTCCCTTTGCTCGACGGCAAGCGATTCGTGTTGGAAAGGTATGTCGATTTTCATTGGCATGCTGTCTTTTCAAAATCGCAGATGTAGAAGAGCATTCGCTCGCTACATGAGATGGCGCTGCGGGAATATGGCGTTCAGCATCCGCTGGAAATATCGTCAAAATCCGAGGATCCTCTCGGTGTCGCATTATCGAGCTTCAACCTAACTTTCGTGACCCAGCGAAGGCGGAAACTCACGGTAGAAGCCGCATTCCAAGGCAGTAAGGTCTTTGAAGGCGGGGGCCCTTCATCGATATTTTCAAAAAGACTCCGGTCGAGGCAAAACGAGATGAGAGGCTCCGCTCAAGCGGCGCACTTACCAAGTTTTCGTCTTTGGAATTGACTGAGCAATAGAGCCGAAGACAGCATTTTACGATTGACTCTACATCTATGCACTTCTGAAGAACACTGATCTAATAAGCCAACTGACGGATCGCGATGGTTTTACAGATATCGAATTTAACCCAGAGCGCTCCATCAACTGCCAAGCCAGATCAGCTGCATTGTTCTGTGCGTTGTTCCACACGGACAAGTTGAACTTCGCACTTGAGAGCCGCGAAAACTTCCTTTCCTTGTACAAGGGGCGGGTTTCCGATCTGTTGATTTCCGGTGAGATTTGACCCGGGAGGGGAGATAATTTTCATTGAGATTTGACCCATGTTTGAACGGCTTCCGATCTTTGGATTGGAGGCGACATGGAGTGATCGAGATGGATTTACTGAGTGTGATCCGGCGCTGGCGTTTTCGCGACAAGCTGCCGATCCGGGAGATAGGGCGGCGCACAGGACTGTCGCGTAACACGATCCGCAAATATCTGCGCAGCGGCGAGGTGGAACCAGTGTTCAAGGTTCCCGATCGACCGAGCAAGCTGGACCCGTATGCCGATAAGCTGTCAGGCTGGCTGCGGATCGAGGCTGGCAAGTCACGCAAGCAACGC
>JAGREQ010000199.1 GCA_020446465.1 Novosphingobium sp.
GGAACAACGACCGGCACGACCGGCAAACCGTAGGTCCGCGCGAATTCGATGTCGCGCTGATCGCCAGACGGGCACCCGAAAATGGCACCGGTTCCATAGTCCATAAGGATGAAATTCGCGACGTAGACCGGCAGCTCCCATGTGGGGTCCAGCGGGTGAAGCGCCTTGATACCGGTGTCGAAACCCTTCTTCTCTGCTGTCTCCAGATCAGCGACAGAGGTGCCCATGCGCCGGCATTCCTCGCAGAATGCGGCCAGCTCAGGATTGTTCTGTGCGGCCGCCTTGGCCAGTGGATGATCCGGTGCAATGGCCATGAAGGACGCGCCAAACAGCGTGTCGGGCCGGGTCGTGTAAACCTCGAGTTCGGTTTCACCGGCCGGCGCCGTCTCCGGCACCAGCGCCCAGCGCAATTGCAGGCCTTCCGAGCGGCCGATCCAGTTCTTCTGCATCAGCCGGACCTTTTCCGGCCACCGATCCAGATCGTCCAGCGCAACCAGCAAATCGTTTGCATGATCGGAAATACGGAAGAACCACTGCGTCAATTCACGTTGTTCAACAGGAGCGCCGGACCGCCATCCGCGGCCATCTATGACCTGTTCATTCGCCAGGACTGTCTGGTCTACCGGGTCCCAGTTCACCTTTGACTTTTTCCGGTCAACCAGCCCGGCCGACAGAAAGTCCAGAAACATACTCTGCTGATGGCGGTAGTACGAAGGATCACAGGTCGCGATTTCGCGTGACCAATCCAGAGACAACCCCATCGATTGCAACTGCGAACGCATGGTCGCAATGTTCTCATACGTCCACTTCGCCGGATGGCTCTTGTTCTGCATGGCTGCATTTTCTGCAGGCATACCAAAGGCATCCCAGCCCATCGGATGCAGAACATTGTAGCCGCGAGCCCGCATATATCGGGCGATCACGTCACCCATGGCATAGTTCCGGACGTGCCCCATGTGGATACGGCCAGACGGATACGGAAACATTTCAAGCACATAATAGGTAGGCCGGCTGTCGTCATTCGACGTATTGAACGTCGCCTGCTCGTCCCACACGCGCTGCCATTTCGATTCGGTTTCCCGCGGGTTATACCGCTCCTGAGCCATTGACTATGGTACCATCTTGTTGGATTTGGGGATTTCGGACAGGGGCCACAGAGCATTATTTGAAGCGGCTGGTCAATAATTTTGCCATGCCATGGGCTCACGAACCAGCATTTTTGGTCTCTACTGCGGGAGCACGGCCATGAACGACTTGACCCACGGGCTCGAACAGGTACTCGCGCAGATCGCCGATGCGGCTCACGCCGCTGGCAGGGATCGCGACCAGGTTGAACTGACTGTAGCTTCGAAAACCCAGCCAGCAGAACGTATTCGCCCCCTGTTATTGGCGGGACAGAGGATTTTCGGTGAGAACCGTGTTCAGGAGGCGCAGGCCAAATGGCCGCAATTAAAGGCCGAGTTTCCCGGCGTCGAACTCCACATGATCGGACCGCTTCAATCGAACAAGGCGGAGCACGCTATACAGCTGTTTGACGTGATCGAAACCGTCGACAGGATCAGCCTGGTCAAGGCATTGGCAAAAGGCGTGAAAAAACTGGGAAAACGACCGAAATTCTATGCCGAAATCAATATCGGCAGGGAACCGCAGAAGGCTGGTGTTGCGCCGGAAGAGGCTGACAGTTTTATCGCCACCTGCCGCAACACGCACGGCCTGGAGATCGAAGGACTGATGTGCATTCCACCCGAGGGCCAACCCGCAGCACCATTTTTCGCTCATCTCGCGCAGATCGCAAAACGAAATGAGATCAAAATCTTGTCGATGGGGATGAGTGCAGACTACGAGGTTGCGATCGCCGAGGGTGCAACCCACGTACGGGTCGGAACCGCAGTCTTCGGCCATCGCCTCTAGATCAGCGCGCCTTCAAATGGAACCAATTGAAGGCACAAAAGCTGATCGATTCCAAAGAGGTGAGCATCGTGGTGCGCGGAAAACCGGTATCCACTTTTTCGCACGATGCTCTAGACGGAGGGCGTTCTTGCAGGTCCAGCAGAACTATGGCATCCCCTTTTTGATCATGGAGGGATGCCAAACGTGCTGCGCATTGCGACCTGGAATATCAATTCCGTTCGGTTGAGATTCGATCTCGTCCAGAAATTTATTGAAATTCACAAGCCTGATATTCTGTGTCTGCAGGAGATCAAGTGCCGGGATGCCGAGTTTCCGGCAGCGGGATTTCGGAAGCTGGGCTATGAGCATATCGCCCTGCACGGCCAAAAAGGCTATCATGGTGTCGCTACGGTTTCGCGCATACCAATCGCCGATATTGAGAAGCGCAAGTTTTGCAACAACGACGACGCCCGGCATGTGCAGGTGACGATGGACAGTGGCGCACTGGGTGTGCCCCTGGTCATACACAATTTCTATATCCCGGCAGGTGGCGATGTTCCTGATCCGGAAATCAATAACAAGTTCGCCCACAAGCTGGATTTTCTCGACGAACTGTCCGAGTGGATCAAATCGGACAAACTTGCTGCCGCACCATCAATACTGGTTGGCGATCTCAATATCGCGCCTCTCGAAACCGACGTATGGAATCATAAGGCGTTGCTGAAGATTGTGAGCCATACACCGGTGGAAGTCGAGAAGCTGGCAAAGGTGATGGCGTCCGGCCCATGGCATGATGCAATGCGCATCGTCGTTCCGGAAGATGAGAAGCTGTTCACCTGGTGGAGCTATCGCTCCCCACAGTGGGAAACCGCTAACAAGGGGCGCCGGCTTGATCACATCTGGATGAGTAAATCGGTGAAGCCAATGCTTCGCAACATGCAGGTCATCAAGGAAGCACGTGGCTGGGAGCGGCCATCCGATCACGCTCCGGTATTTGTCGATCTGGAAATTTAACGCGGTTTTTCAGAATGCTTGCGACCGGCTGTGTTCCAACGCCTTTGCGAAATTCAGCAGGTCGGAAGCGATTGCGGCACGAAGCTTAGCTGCGCATTCAGGATATTCCCGAAGCACTTTCTTGAACGACGCGCGGGAAATTTCAAGGACGGTGGTGTCCTCGATGGCGCGCGCCGTCATCCGTTGGGTAATCTCGGTGATCAGGGCAAGCTGCCCGATGAGCGCTCCTGCTTCCAGCAGTTTTATCGGCTCGGAGGGTGTGGCTGCGTCCGAATTCACGGGATCGAGCGCGACCCTTCCTTTGACAATGACCAGACCGCCTCGCGGCCTGTCGCCCGGTTTTACGATGGCGTCTCCAGCCATAAAATCCTGAGTCTCGGCCTGAAATGCGAGCAAGCGCACAGCTTCCCTGTCCAAAAGACTAAATATCTGGAGAGACGAAAGGAGGTTGGCGTCAGATTCAAGCGACATTTCCGGGGCACCTTGCAGAAGTGGCTGGCGAATGCCCCGATTCAAGGAGCGAGTTTGTATCCGCCACCTTCAGTTAATAGCAGGGAGGAGTTGGCAGGATCCTGTTCAATCTTCTGCCGGAGCCGATAAATGTGGGTTTCCAGCGTGTGGGTCGTCACATTGGCGTTATAGCCCCAGACCTCCCGAAGCAACACATCTCGCGTAACAACCTGGCCTCCCGCGCGATAGAGGAAGCGGAGAATGGATGTCTCTTTCTCGGTCAGCCGCAGCTTGCTGCCCTTATCGTTTATCAGATGCTTGGAGCTTGGCTTGAAAGTATATTGACCGATCTGGAAGGTTGCATCGTCGCTGGCCTCGTGTTGTCGCAAGTGAGCACGGATGCGCGCCAGCAATACCGCAAAGCGAAAGGGTTTGTTGACGTAATCGTTGGCGCCGGATTCAAGTCCAAGAACAGCATCGGCGTCGGTGACGTGGCCGGTAAGCATGATTATCGGACCTTTGAACCCATCCTTGCGCATGATCTTGACTGCTTCGCGGCCATCCATGTCTGGCAATCCGACATCCATCAGGATCAAATCCGGCGGTTGAGACCGCGTCATAGTGATAGCCTTCGTGGCGCTATCCGCTTCGCTGACATCAAATTCTTCGTGCAGCGCCAGTTGTTCTGCAAGTGCGCTACGCAATTCCGAATCGTCATCAGCGATCAGGATGTTTCGAATCTGGGTCATTGCGGTTTCTCGCTTTGCACGTTTAGATCGACCTGTATGAATTTCGAGATTTATGCGAGCAAAACTGATCGAATCGGACCTTGAACGCAAGCCAAATGATATTCACGGCGGATTGAGCAATCGTGAGTTTCACTCTCCGCAACATCAAGCAAACGTGATCTTATATGGTAAAGAAAAAGCTTTTAGCTTCAATCAAGCCGGTGAATACGATTTATGTCCGCAAGGCGATGGTGTCAGGACAGGGACTGTCTCGTGGACGGCTGCATTTCGGTAACAGACATATTCCATGTGTTCTGGGGCGATCAGGAATAGTTACTGGGAAAAAGGAGGGTGATGGCGCTACCCCGCGAGGGGAATACGAAATCCTGGGCTGCTTTTATCGCCAGGATCGTATCGGACGCCCGGTCACCCGCCTTGCCATGTCGCGGATCCAGAAAGACGATGGCTGGTGTGACCAACCGGATCACGGCCAATACAACAGGCAGGTGAAACTGCCTTTCGCCGGCCGTCATGAACGCCTTTGGCGCGACGATCGGCTGTACGATACGGTGCTAATCCTTGACTATAA
>JAGREQ010000200.1 GCA_020446465.1 Novosphingobium sp.
GATCGCTCAGGTTGCAGGGCGCGCCGGGCGCGGAAGCAAACCGGGCGAAGTGATGATCCAGACCCGCCACCCCGATGCCCCGGTCATCGCCGCGCTGGCTGCGGGTGAGCGTGATGCCTTCTATCTAGCAGAAGCGGACATGCGCGCCAGTGCCAACGCACCGCCGTTCGGGCGCTGGGCGGCAATCATCATCAGCAGCGAGGATGAAGCCGAAGCGCGAGACATGGCCCGCGCCATCGGCGGGGTTCGCCCCAATCTGCCGGATGTGGCCATCATCGGCCCCGCCCCTGCCCCGCTCTCCATGTTGCGCGGGCGTTACCGCTATCGCCTGCTGGCAATGGCGCGCCGGTCTGCCCGCTTGCAGGATGTCATCCGCGACTGGCTGGGTCAGATTGACCTGCCGCGCTCGGTAAGAGTGAGCGTGGATATCGACCCATACAGCTTTGTGTGATGCGGGGGACTTTTTTCGCCTGCCTGATATGGTAGGCATCACCCAGCGTGTTTCAGGAGAGCAGCCGATGCTGACAGTTCACCATTTGCGCAATTCCCAGTCAGAACGGGTTGTCTGGCTGTGCGAGGAACTGGGCCTGGATTATGATCTCAAGGTCTATAACCGCCAGGAAGACCAGTTTGCGCCGCCAGAATATCGCGCGCTCAGCCCCATGGGCATTGCCCCCGTTATCACCGATGGCGATATCACTATGGGCGAAAGCGGCGCGATCATGGAATATATAGACCGCAAATATGGCGGCTCTCGCCATTCGCCCGGCCCCGACCATCCGGACTTTGCCGACCATGTTTTCTGGCTGCATTTTTCCAACGCCACGTTCATGGCGAATGTCATGATGCATGTGGCGCTGCTGTTTGCAGGCGTCGATGTCGTTCCCGCATTTGTAAAAGAGCGGACTCACAACGCCTGGAAAATGGCCGAAGACCGGCTGGGCACGGCGGACTGGTTCGGCGGATCACAGCCGACAACGGCCGATTTCATGATGGGCTACACGCTGACGCGAGGCGCGGTCTATTCCGACAATGGCATGGCCGAAACGCCCCATCTCGATGCTTATATCAAACGCATTGCCAAGCGTCCCGCCTATCAGCGTGCCATGGCAAAGGCTGAACCGGGCGAACCGCTGCCCAGATCATAACGGTACCGTTCAGCTTTTCCCGCGCATCTGCTCCTGCTCGCGCCGCAGGAGTTCCGACTTTATCGTCGTCCCATAAGCATATCCGCCGAGCGCACCATCACTGCGAACGACCCGGTGGCACGGGATAAGCACCGCCACATTATTGGCCCCGTTGGCGCTGCCAGCCGCACGGACAGCGCGCGGGTTGCCTGCAGCGGCCGCAATTTCGGCATAAGTGCGTGTCTCGCCCGCAGGGATGGCCTGCAAGGCGCGCCACACCGCCTCCTGAAAGGCCGTGCCCTGGACGTCCAGTGGAATGGTATTGTCGCTCCCCGGTTTCTCAACCGCGCTCACAACCCGCTGCAAGAGTGCCTGAAAATCAGCGCCTCCGGCCATCAGCCGTGCATTGGGGAAGCGTTCTCGCAGCGCGATTTCGTCTTCGCCGAAGGCAAGCCGGCATACACCCTTGTCCGTCGCGGCAACCAGCATCGGCCCGAAAGTCGTCGCAACATCCGCCCAGCAGATCGTTACCCCTGCCCCGCCGTTAACCCAGGCCGATGCTGGCATTCCCATTCTCCCGTCCATCGAATCGTAAAACCGCGAAGGCGCCGTAAACCCGGCCTCGTATATGGCCTCGGTCACGCTCCGGGCATCTGACGATGCGTCATCGGCGCGCCTTTGCCGCAGCGCCCGTGCATAAGCCGCAGGCGAAAGGCCAACGCGCCGCGTAAAGACGCGCTGCAAATGCTGCGGCGAATACCCCGCGATGGCCGCAAGGCTCTCCAGCGTCAGACGCTCTTCAGTCGCAGCAATGGCTTGCAACACTTTGGCAACGGCCAGTTCATCGCGCCCCGCATCGTCCGGGCGGCAGCGCAAACAGGGGCGATAGCCTGCGTCGCGCGCATCTTTGACGGTGGCAAAGAATGCCACGTTTTCTGGCCGAGGGCGCCGCGCAGGGCAGCTTGGCCTGCAATAAATGCGCGTTGTCCGCACGGCACAGACGAACTGGCCATCCGCACGCCGATCCCGCATGGCAAAAGCCGTTTGCATTCGTTCGAGTTGTTCGGCGCTATCCATCATCATGCGATCAGGATACATCAGGAGTTATCGGTTCGCGTCCCAATTCTTGCGCTCAAAGCAAATACTGTCAAAAAGCGGACATGCTCATTCGTTCGACCCGCTTCATTGTTTCCTTGCTGGCGTTGCTAGCGCTCGCCCCTTTGGTCGGGGTGCTGGCACCGTCGCGAATCGCGCACGCTGAACCCGCCGACATCGAAGCCGCCGCCCGCGGCGTAGTGCGCGTCGTCATCCTTGGCGGTGTTGGCAGCTTCAAGATGCCCGTCTCACACGGCACCGGGTTTGTCGTGGACGGCGACAAAATTGTCACCAACGCGCATGTGGTGGCGGATCAGGTGCTCGTGCCCGGCCTTTCCATCGGCATTGTCCCACCGCAAGGGGGCGAAGTCGTGCCGGGCCGCGTCATCGCCGTGTCGCCGGGCAATGACCTTGCGCTTATCGAAGCCACCCGCCCGATGAACCTGCCCGCCCTTGCCATCGCCGGTGGCCCGCCATCCGACGGGGCCATCGTATCGGCGGTGGGCTATCCGATGAATGTGGATCGCGCGCAGGGCCTTTCCATCGGTGATGTGCTGCGCCCCCAACCGCCCGTCAAAAGCCGCGGGTTTATCTCTGGCGAACGCCCCAGCCGCGAATTTGACAGTATATTGCACACCGCCCCCATCGCCCGTGGCAATTCGGGCGGGCCGCTGCTCGATAATTGCGGGCGTGTGCTGGGCGTCAACAGCTTCGGCGCGGATTCCGATGGGCCGGACGGCGAGTTCTACTTCGCCGTTTCCACGCGCGAACTGCTGCCATTTCTGCGCGCCAACAAGGTTTCAGCGCGGGTAATCGCCTTGCCGTGCCGCTCCATTGCCGAACTCGATGCGGCTGAACGGGCAGATGCCGCACGCGAAACGGCGCGGACAATGGCCATTGCCCAGCGTCAGGAAGCCGCAGCCGCAGCCCGCAAGGAAAAAGCCCTGCGCGAAGCCCAGCTTTCAGTGCTGGAGGACCGCGATACCGGCATGGCTGTCGCAGGGCTGTTGTTAGCCGTCGCCGTCGTTGCAGGGATGGTCACATGGCAGGCGCGCCATGCAGGCGACGCGCGCAAATCTGCTATCGCAGGCGGCGCTACCGCACTTGCCCTGATCGGCCTGCTCGCGGCGTGGATCAGCCGCCCGGGCTTCAATGAAATTGACGAGCGGGCCATCTCTACTCTTGCAGCAGCAACGCCGACGCCATCCGCCAGCCCCACTGTCGCAGCGAACCCACCGCAGGAAGGGCAGATGATCTGTTCGATTGATCTGGCCCGCAGCAGAGTGACCAGCGCAAAGACGGATGACATCGTGCTGGACTGGCGCAAGGATGGCTGCGTCGCCGGGCGCACGCAGTATGGTCTGGACAAGGGTGACTGGGCGCGTGTCTTTGTCCCCAACGATGAAGAAGTGGTCTCGGTCAATCACTATGATGCCGCGCGGCGCGAATACCGAATCGAACGCTTCCTGCTTGGTCGGACAGCCATGTCAGCCGCGAGAGAGGAACGCGCGACCTACACCGCGCCGTCGTGTGGCGCAGGCGAAGATGCCGTGCGTGAACTGGGCGCAGAGCAGACAGCAATCCTTTCCGCGCTTCCCTCTCGCCCCAATGAACGGCTGGTTTACCGTTGCTCTCCGGCCCCTGCCGCCATGCAGGATATGGCTGATAAACCAGACAGTCAGAACGATCCGGCAGGATTGAATGACGAATAGTTGACAGACTCGCCCTGACTCGGGTTGCATCGCAGCAATCCCGGTGTTAGGGGCGCGCCAACCCTGGCCGGGGGAGCTTTCGGGCGCCTGTCCTGCTGGGCAAGACTTTCCGTCTTTTCGGACCAAATCGGACCCCTTGAGGAGGACCACAGCGCGTGGAGAATTCCGCCGGTATCCAGGCCAGTCTCGCCGGACGTTATGCGTCGGCCCTGTTCGACCTTGCGTCGGAGGCAGGCAATGTCACTGCAGTCGAATCCGATCTCGACAAGCTGGGCGCTGCCCTTGCCGAATCGGGTGATCTGGCTGCATTGATCCGCAATCCAGAAGTAAGCCGGGGCGACCTTGGCAAGGCAATGGCCGCGCTCGCCGACTTGCTTGGCCTCGATGGTCTGACCCGCAATTTCCTCGGTGTGCTGTCGCAGAATCGCCGTCTGGCCGATCTGCCCGACATGATCCGCGCCTTTTCCACTATCGCTGCTGCCCAGCGCGGAGAAGTTACGGCGGACGTCGCCAGCGCCCACCCGCTCAGCGATGCACAGGTTTCTGCCCTGCAGGAAAAGCTCAAGGCCCGCGAAGGCCGCACCGTCAAAGTAAAAACCCATGTCGATCCGGACCTGTTGGGTGGCCTTGTTGTCACCATCGGTTCGAAACGGATCGACAGCTCCATCCGCACACGTCTCAATTCGCTCGCCCACGCCATGAAGGGCTG
>JAGREQ010000201.1 GCA_020446465.1 Novosphingobium sp.
TCTGTTCAGACCTTGCCGAAGCAGGGGCGTTGCTCAGCGCATCGGCAGATTATCAGCATTCCTACCCCCATTCGTGGCGGTCCAAGAAAAAGGTCATCTTCCGCTGCACCCCGCAATGGTTCGTGCCGATGGACAAGGCCATCGACACCAGCGATTTCGATGTTGCGCCGGGCAATCCACTGGGCAGCGCTGTCGCGCCTTTTGTCAGCCCCGATCATGCAACGCTGCGCGAACGGGCGATGAAAGCCATTGCCAATACGCGCTTTGTGCCTGCCAAGGGCCGCAACCGCATCGGCGCAATGGTCGAAGGACGGCCCGACTGGGTGCTATCCCGCCAGCGCGCATGGGGCGTGCCGATCACTCTGTTCGTTGATCGCAAGAGCGGGGATTATCTCGTCGATCCCGAAGTCAACGCGCGCATCGTCACGGCCATCCATGCGGGCGGCGTGGACGCCTGGGACGCGGAAAACGCCGCCGACTTGCTCGGCCCCAAATACAATATCGACGATTATGAGCGTGTGACCGACATTCTGGACGTCTGGTTCGATTCCGGCTCCACCCACGCTTTCGTGCTGGAAAGCGGACGCTGGCCCGAACTCAGCCGCCCCGCCGGGTATTCCGGCCCGCCCGCCGATCTCTACCTTGAAGGCAGCGACCAGCACCGTGGCTGGTTTCAGTCATCCTTGCTGGAAAGCTGCGCAACGCGCGGGCGCGCGCCGTACAAGGCAGTTCTGACTCACGGCTTCACGATGGATGCCAAGGGCATGAAAATGTCCAAGTCGCTGGGCAACACGGTCAGCCCGCTGGACGTGATGCGCGATTACGGCGCGGACATCATTCGCCTGTGGGCGCTTTCGGTTGATTATACCGAAGACCATCGTATTGGCCCCGAAATCCTGAAAGGCGTGGCCGACCAGTATCGCAAGCTGAGGAACACCTTCCGTTACCTGCTGGGCGCGCTCGATGGATTTTCAGATGATGAGCGCATCAGCGATCCGGCGCACATGCCGGAACTGGAACGCTATATGCTGGCGCTGCTGGGCGAACTGGATGCAAACCTGCGCCGCGCCGTCGATGATTTCGACTATAACGCCTATACCCGCGCCCTGATCGATTTCTGTAACGAGGACTTGTCCGCGTTCTTCTTCGATATCCGCAAGGACCGGCTCTATTGCGACGACCCTGTCGGGCTGGAACGGCGCGCCTATCGCACCGTGCTGGACGTGTTGTTCCACACGCTCGTGCGCTATGCCGCGCCGGTGCTGGTCTATACCGCAGAAGAAGTGTGGGGCACCCGCTACCCTGAGGCCGACAGCGTTCACTTGCTGGAATGGCCGGAACTGCCCGCTGGCGATGCCGATATGGCAAAGTGGCAGGCTCTGCGCGAATTGCGTGAACAAGTAACCGAAGCGATCGAACCCTTGCGGCGTGAAAAGACCATCCGCTCCAGCCTGGAGGCGGAAGTCACCGTGCCGGCCAATCGTGTGCCTGCCGGGTTCAGCGATGGCGACCTTGCCGAGCTGTTCATCACCGCGACAGTTGCACGCGGCGATAGCGATGGCGTGAAGGTATCGCGCACATCCCAGCACAAATGCGGCCGCTGCTGGCGTCTCTTGCCCGAAGTGACGGAAGACGGCGCGCTCTGCGGCAGGTGCGAAAGCGCGCTGGAAACCGCAGGGAATGCGGCATGAGCCTTCTCACCCGCAATCGCGTGGCTGGCCTTGCCATTGCGGCAGTGGTTTTTGCCATCGACCAGTTCGTGAAATGGCTGGTGGTGGAACCGCTCCAGCTGCGGGAGCGCGAAGTGATAGACCTCCTGCCGTTCTTCGATCTGCGCTGGACCCAGAACTTTGGCGTTTCGCTCGGCATGTTCACTGCGGATTCGATGGAAATGCGCTGGATTCTGGTCGCCGTCACTGCCCTGATCGCGACCGTCGTCTTCGTGTGGATGCTGCGGGAAAGGGCAATGGGGGACATTGCTGCGCTCGCGCTCATTCTGGGCGGGGCTGCAGGCAATATCCGCGACCGGTTCAACCTTGGCTATGTGATCGACTATGCCGATCTGCACATCGGATCGTTCCGGCCTTTCCTCATTTTCAACGTTGCCGACGCCGCAATCACCATTGGCGTCGTGATTATCCTTGCCCGCTCGCTTTTCGTGCGCGAAAAGGGAGGGGATACACCAGATGACAATGCGTCCGCCTCAACACACGCGACGCAGACATCGGCGGAGAGCTGACAGATGAAAAGATTTTCGACCCTGATCCTCCTTGGCGCTGCCTCCATGGCGCTTTCGGCATGTGGCAGCAGCGGCGTATTCAACCGTGATCGCCCGGATGAAATGGCCGTGCAACGGCAGGCCCCGCTGGTCGTCCCACCCGATTTCGCCCTTGAACCGCCGACGCAGGGTGCCCCGCGCCCGGCTGAAAGCAGCGCCAGCCAGAAGGCGCTTGAGGCCATGTTCGGCAAACCGGCAGAGCGCAGCGGGCTGGAAACCAGCGCGCTCGACAAGGCGGGCGATGCCGATCCCGGCATTCGCTCCTCAGTTGGTGACACGGACACCCATACTGTCGAAAAAGGCACTGTGACGCGCGATATCCTCGCCGCGCCGCAGGGCGATGGTCAAACGGCACGGGCCATCATTCCCGGCTGATCGGGCAAGCAGCCTGAAATTTCAAACCTGAACCATTTCGAGAAAAAGTTGATAGACTTTTTCGGCCAGGAAATGCGGGAAATCAAAAGACTATAGCGTTTCTGCCGATTCAGCCTTTTCATGAAACGTTATCGTGCGGTCCGGGACGTCAGGTTCCGGTCGTATTCGGGGGAGCGCCGTCCGCGGCATTGTCCCCGTGCTTGCGCTTGTCAGTGGCTGACACCAGCAGCTTGTCTATTCGCCTGCCGTCCATATCGACAACTTCAAACCGCCAGCCTTGTTCGCAGAAAACCTCTCCTTCGAGCGGGAGCTTTTTCAACACGTTGAGAACATAACCCGCTGCCGTGGCAAACTCCCGGCTTGCGGGAAGTTCAATGTCCAGCCGCTCCGCCAGTTCGTCGGCAGGCATCGCGCCTGACACCAGTAACGATCCGTCCTCCCGTTCAATCACCATGGGTTCAACGCCATGGTCGGCATCGCTGACAAAATGGCCGACAAGCGCGGTCAAAAGGTCAGTCGGGGTCACGATCCCGTCAAGATGGCCATATTCATCATGCACCATCGCCATGGCGACATCCGACTGCTGGAGAATCCGCAAGGCATCCATCGCATCAAGCTGGTCCGGCACAATTTCCGCCTTCCACATCAAGGCAGCAAGATCAGGTGTTTCGCCAGCCAGCAGGCTCGCCATGACTTCGCGCACCTTGACCACGCCCAGCACTTCGTCAGGCGAGCCATCAGCCACGGGCAGCAGCGAATGGGGCGAATCCGCAATTGCCTCCTTGATGTCCGCCACTGTCGCATTGCGATCGACCCAGTCCACCTCCGTACGCGGTGTCATGACCTCGCGCACAGGGCGATCGGCAAGCCGCATCACGCCTGCCATGATGGCGCGTTCACCCTCTTCAAGAACGCCGGAGTGCGTCGCATCGGCAAAGATCATCTGCAACTCTTCGGCTGTCACGCCCGGTTCCCCGGCGTGGCGGATACGCAGCACCCGCATGATGAATGCAGATGATCTGTCGAGCAGCCAGACAACCGGCCCGGCGACCCTGGCGAGCAATGCCATCGGCCGCGCCATGACAAGCGCGATCGGTACTGCTGCGCGCAAGGCGAACTGTTTGGGGACAAGCTCCCCGATAACGAGGCTGAAATAGGTGGTCAGGGCGATAACCAGCGCGAAACCGGCTTCTTCTGCATGGGCAGCCGACACGCCGACAAGCGCCAGCCGCTCCCCCACAGGGCCGCCAAGACTGGCACCAGAGTAAGCACCCGCGACAATGCCAACCAGCGTGATGCCGATCTGGACAGTGGAAAGGAACTTGCCCGGATCAGCCGCAAGCGCAAGCGCCGCGCGCGCCGCACCGCTACCGCCTTCTGCCGCGACCCGCAGGCGCGCAGGCCGGGCCGACACAATCGCCAGTTCGGACATGGAAAACAGGCCGTTGAGCAAAATCAGCGCGGCAATGACGAGCAGGTCTGACCAGGGGAAAGGTGTCACAACCCGGCTGCGCTAGCAGATTTGCGCGCCAGCGCGAAGCACAGAAAACACGCAAAGTGTCCGGAACCGCATCCACAGCCAATCGTTGCTGCCTACAGTGTCCACTGGTTCATCCACGAGCCATATAAATCAGACAATAACGCCATCGTCCGTTTAAAGGAGGAGAACACAACAATGATCCGGTCCCATCCCATTCTCGCAAGCGTTGCCGCTCTTTCACTGGTTGCAACCACATCAGCCTGTGTCACTGATCCGAATACGGGTGAGAAAAAGGTTTCGCGCACCGCCATTGGCGGCGTTGGCGGCGCCGCAGTCGGCTATCTTCTGGGTGGCCTGATCGGAGGCAAGACGGCCCGTATCGTTGGCGCTGGCATTGGCGGCGTTGCTGGCGGCGTGGTCGGCTACAAGATGGACCAGCAGATCAAGGAACTGAAGGAACAGACCGCTGGCTCCGGTGTCGACGTGACGGAAACTGAC
>JAGREQ010000202.1 GCA_020446465.1 Novosphingobium sp.
AGGGATCATCCCGTTCAGACCAGTTCGCACACCACATGGATGCACCACCACTCAGGGTTGTTTCGCTACTGATATGATCGGCAGGCAGTTCCGCAACAAAGCGGGACGGGATGGAACTGGTCCATTGGCCGTAAATGCGCCGATTGGCCGCGTGGAGGATCGTGCAATGCCGCCGCGCGCGCGTGATCGCCACATAGGCAAGGCGGCGTTCTTCCTCCAGACTGGCGAGGCCGCCTTCGTCTATTGCGCGCTGGCTGGGAAACACGCCTTCTTCCCAGCCGGGCAGGAAGACATTGTCAAACTCCAGACCCTTGGCCGCGTGAATGGTCATGATAGTGACCTTCTCGCTATCATCCGCGGCATCGTTGTCCATCACCAGCGCAACATGCTCCAGAAACGCGCCGAGCGTTTCGTAATCCTCCATGGCTCTCGCAAGTTCGGAGAGGTTTTCAGCCCGACCGGCGCTTTCGGTGCTGCGGTCGGCTTGCAACATGGCGTCATAGCCGGATTCTGCGAGCACGGTGCGTAATAACTCGGCAGCCGTCACGCTGCTGGCAAGTTCCCGCCAGCGCAGGAAATCCCGCATCAGGGCGGCGATTGTTCCCGATGCACGGGCGGGCAACCCGTCATTCTGTGCAAGATCGAGTGCTGCCATCGCCAGTGGCATTTGCCGTTCACGGGCATGGCGGCGCATCACATCCAGCGTTTTCGCGCCAAGCCCCCGTTTGGGCTGGTTATAGATACGTTCAAAGGCGAGGTCGTCCTGTGGCTGGGCGATCACGCGCAGATAGGCGAGGGCATCCCTGATTTCTGCCCGTTCGTAGAAACGAAACCCGCCAACAATCCGGTAATTGATACCCGTCTGGATGAACCTGTCTTCAAATTCGCGGGTTTGATATTGTGCGCGCACAAGGATTGCCACGCGGCTGAGCGGGGCGCCTTCGCGCTCCAGCCGTTCGATTTCCTCGCCAGTCCGACGCGCTTCTTCGGGTGCATCCCACACACCAATGACCTTGACCTTGTCCCCGCCTGTGCTCTCGGTCCACAAGGTCTTGCCCAGCCGCTGACTGTTTTCATCAATCAGGCCAGAGGCAGCCCCCAAGATATGCGGTGTCGAGCGATAATTCTGTTCCAGCCGCACGACTTTCGCACCGGGAAAATCGCGTTCAAACCGCAGGATATTGGCGACTTCCGCACCGCGCCAGGAATATATGGACTGGTCATCGTCACCCACGACGCAAATATTCTTGCGCTCCTGCGCCAGCAGACGCAGCCACAGATACTGGACGGCGTTGGTGTCCTGGTATTCGTCCACCATGATATATTTGAAACGCTGGCGATACTGGCCGAGAATATCGGGGTTTTCCCGCAGGATGTTCAGCATGTGCAGCAGCAGATCACCAAAATCACATGCGTTGAGCGCTTTCAGCCTGTCCTGATATATCCGGTAGAATTGCTGCCCGCGCCCGTTGGCGTAGCTTTCATTCTCGACCGCATCGAGATCGGCAGGGTTCAGCCCCCTGTTCTTCCAGCGGTCGATCAATCCGGCGAGTTGTTTTGCAGGCCAGCGTTTTTCATCAAGATCATTGGCGGTGATTATCTGTTTGAGCAGGCGCAACTGGTCATCAGTGTCGATAATCGTGAAACCGGACTGGAGGCCCGCGAGATCCGCATGGCGGCGCAACATGCGCACACCAATCGAATGGAATGTGCCAAGCCAGGGCATCCCCTCGACCGCAGGGCCGATTAGCTGGCCGACCCGTTCGCGCATTTCTCTTGCCGCCTTGTTGGTGAAGGTGACGCACAAGACTTCGCTCGGCCATGCGAGGCGCGACTGGACAATATAGGCCATCCGGGCAGTAAGGGCTGCTGTCTTGCCTGTCCCGGCACCAGCCAGCATCAGCACCGGGCCTTGGGTTGTCAGTGCTGCCTCACGCTGCGGGCCGTTCAGACGCGCGATATAAGGGGGCAAAGTTTCGCCACCTTCTTGTGGAGGTGCGGTGCGTTCAGAAGAGTTGCTGTCTGGGTAAGTCACGCGTGAACAACTAGGGAACATCTTCGCCCCTGACAAGGACGGGGTTTTCAACAGTTCTTGACCTTTGTCGCCAGAACGCCAAGCACGCCGCGATGAACCCTGTCATACAACATCGTCGCATATTGGCTGCTGCGCTGGTCGGAACAGCCGTAGAGTTCTATGATTTCTATGTCTACGCGACGGCTGCTGCGCTGGTCTTTGGCCCCCTGTTCTTTCCCAGTGAGAGCGAATCGGCCCAGCTTCTTCTCAGCCTGATGAGCTTTGGTCTCGCGTTTTTTGCGCGGCCAGTGGGGGCGATTGCGTTCGGCCATTTCGGCGACCGGATCGGGCGAAAGTCAACGCTCGTATTCTCGTTGATGCTGATGGGGCTGTCGACCTTGCTTATCGCATTCCTCCCGACATACGCAATGATCGGCTGGGTGGCGCCGCTGCTCTTGTGCATCCTGCGTTTCGGGCAGGGCTTCGGCCTCGGTGGAGAGTGGGGCGGGGCCGCCTTGCTGGCGGTTGAGAACGCACCGCGCGGGTGGGAATCCCGCTTTGGTTCTGCGCCGCAACTTGGTGCGCCCGTGGGTTTTCTTGCCGCCAATGGACTGTTCCTGCTGCTTGGCATGACACTTAACGATGCCGATTTCGTTGCGTGGGGCTGGAGAATCCCGTTCCTGTTGAGTGCAATTCTGGTTGGGCTGGGGCTATGGGTCCGGCTGCGGATCGGTGAAACGGCTGCTTTCCGGGAGGCGCTGGAGCATGAGGCGCCGCCAGCCGTTCCATTGGGAACGGTCATGCGTTTCCACTGGGCGCCATTGTTGGCAGGCGGTGCGGGCGTCATCGCGTGTTTTGCGATCTTCTATCTTTCGACCGCCTTCGCGCTAGGCCACATGACCACGGTTCGCGGGCTGGGACGGGAACAGATGCTGGGTGTGCAACTGGCGGCCAATACTTTTCTGGCTATCGGCATTGTCGTTGCCGCCGTCTGGGCAGACAAGACAACGCCGCGCCGGGTGCTGGCACTGGGGGCTGTCGGGACCATTATTCTGGGTTTCGTATTCGGTCCGGTGCTCGCCAGTGGTTCGCTTCTGTCCGTTTTTGCAGTTCTTGGCGGTGGGTTGTTCGTCATGGGGCTGGTCTATGGTCCGCTAGGCGCATGGCTGCCGACCCTGTTTCCGCCGTTGGTGCGCTATACCGGCATTTCCATTGCCTTTAACGCAGGGGGAATCATCGGCGGTGCGCTGATTTCGATCGAGGCCCAGCGCATGAGCATGGCTGGAAATATCGCGCTGGTCGGCATGTTCCTGGTTGCTGCGGGGATCGTCACGCTGGCGGGGGTTCTGATTGCCCGCCAGCATTCAGCAGCGCCGCAGTTACTCGTCGAGTGACACTGTCCCTTGGGCTGCGCGCAGCAAGTGTATGCGCGCCTTGCCAAAATCGCGTGTTGCCTCGGTATCGAAACCTTTGACATCGATCACTTCATTGCGCGCGGTTTCGATGCTGATCCACGTTGCTTCGCCAATCCAGCCAAGCCGCTGCAATTTATCGAGAGCAACCGCGCCCGCACCCGTGCCATAGGGCGGGTCCATCAGAATAAGGTCGGGAAAGCGCCGGGCAGGCCCAAGGCCCAGCGCGGAAGTAGCCCGCAGATCGCAGCGCTGTTCTGCCCCCAGTGCGGCGATATTTGCCCGCAGTGCGCGCAGGGCCGCTGCATCGTTTTCGACCATGATTGCTTCGCTGGCACCGCGGGAAAGCGCTTCCAGCCCCAGCGCGCCTGAGCCTGCAAAAAGGTCAGCCACCAGCAACCCATCGAATGTGCCGAGCCGGCTGGTGAGCATGGAAAACAGCCCCTCGCGGGTGCGGTCAGCCGTGGGGCGCGTGGCATCGCCAGGCGGCGCCTTCAGTTTTCGCCCGCGCCATTCCCCGGCGATGATCCTCATGCGCGTTTTCCAGCGGAGGCAGCGCTGCCCGCCCGCGAACGGCTGATCTGCTTGCGAAAGCGTTCGACTTCAACCTGTTTGACCGCCTCTGCCTGCCCGCGCGGCAGATCACCAAGCGCAAATGGCCCGTATGCTGTGCGTAACAGGCGCGAAACCGAAAGGCCAAGGTGTTCCAGAACCCGGCGAACCTCGCGATTTTTTCCTTCGGTCAGCGTCAGTTCGATCCACTGGTTGCGCCCGGTCCTGCGTTCAAGGTTGGCGTCAATCCTGCCATAGCGCACGCCATCAATGGTGATGCCGTGGATCAGTTCTTCGAGTTGTGCCTGGCTGATATCGCCAAAGGTTCGGGCGCGGTAAGTGCGCGGAATGCTACTGGCAGGCAGCTCCATGGCCCGTTTCAACTCGCCATCGTTCGTCAGCAGCAACAGGCCTTCGGTGTTAAGGTCGAGCCGCCCGACAGGCATCAGGCGCGGGGCATCGGCGGGCAGGGCATTCCGCAAGGCGGTATAGATCGTTGGCCGTCCGCGCGGATCACGTTCTGCCGTGATGAGGCCGGACGGTTTGTGGAATCGGAAAAGAACCGCGGCCTGCGCCTTTGTGACCGGCTTTCCATCGACCGTGACACCTTTGAGGTTAGGCAGCACCGTTGCGGGCGTATCCAG
>JAGREQ010000203.1 GCA_020446465.1 Novosphingobium sp.
CAGTGCCTCGGTCCGTTCAAAGCCCTTGTCGCCCACTGTCGTTGCCGCAGCCACGCGCAGCCGAGCTGCCGCGTCCTTGGTCGCATTGGGGAAAGTAACGGCCTTTTCGATGTCCTTGACCGTAATAAGCCCGATGCAGCGGAAATCGTCATCGACAACCAGCAGCTTTTCAATCCGGCGCTGATGCAGCAATCGGCGCGCTTCATCTCCGCTGGTGCCGAGTTTGACCGTAGCAAGATTTTCATGCGTCATCAGCTCACGCACCGGCTGACCGGGATTGTCGGCAAAGCGCACATCACGGTGCGTGAGAATACCAACCAGCTTGCCACCACGTTCCACCACCGGAATCCCGCTGATGCGGTTGGATTGCATGATCGCCTGCGCTTCACCCAGTGTGGCATCAGGCGAAATAGTGATCGGGTTGACGACCATACCGCTTTCAAAGCGTTTAACGGCGCGCACTGCCGCGCACTGTTCTTCAATCGAAAGATTGCGGTGGAGCACACCCATACCGCCCATCTGGGCCATGACGATGGCCATATCCGCTTCGGTCACTGTATCCATCGCGGCTGAAACAACCGGGATGTTGAGCGCAATTTCCCGTGTCAGACGGGTGCGGGTGTCAGCCATCGACGGAAGAATGTCGCTTTCCGCAGGCCGCAAAAGCACATCGTCGAACGTCAGGCCTGTGGGGATTTCCATTGTGCCGGGTTCCTCTAGCTCGGAAGAATCGTGGCGGCCCATCTAGGCCCCGCGCCGCTGCACCGCAATAGCCGGGATCGCCTGTTTTTGGGCTTTCTCGTCAAATCACTCTGGAAAAACACGGAACATTCTCGACTTCCGGCACTTGATAGTAAAAGACATGCCCCACAATAATGACTTTTTGCGCGCTGCCGCCCAACGCCGCCCCGATACGGCAACGGGGGTGGTCGCGCCGGGCAACGACGGGGACGACCATGCGTCTGAGAGATTTCAATCCTGCGAACATTCGGGTCGAAGATCAGCGCGGCGGGCGCTTTCCCGGCGGTGGTGGCGGCAAACTTGGCTGCGGCACCATTGTCATCCTGTTGATCGGCGTTTTCGTTTTCGGCGCAGACCCGGCGCAAATGCTGGGTGGCTTGCAGCAAATGGAGCAGAACAGCCCAGCATCGGCCCCGCAGTCCGGTGGAACGACAACCGCGGAAAGCTGCTCTGCCGATCAGACCAGCCGCGAAGCCTGCGCCGCTCTCGCCTCACTCGACCAGACCTGGCAACCTTTGTTTCAGGAAGCGGGTATTTCCTTCCAGCAGCCCAAGCTGGTGTTCTATTCGCAAGCCGGACAGTCAGGCTGCGGTGCGGCACAAAGCGCGATGGGGCCATTCTATTGCCCGACCGATCAGGGCATTTACCTCGACACCGATTTCTTCCGCGAGATGGAACAGCGGCTGGGAGCCGGTGGCGACTTTGCCCGCGCCTATGTGATGGCGCACGAATATGGCCATCACGTCCAGACATTGACTGGCACGGCCAATTCCGTGCGACAGGCGCAGTCACGCAATCCCCAGGCAGCCAACCCGCTGCAGGTCAGGATGGAATTGCAGGCCGATTGCTACGCTGGCGTCTGGGCTGCGAAGAACGCCGACCTCATCGAACCGGGCGACATAGAAGAAGGGATGCAGGCTGCCCACGCGATTGGCGACGATACCCTGATGAAAAGCGCGGGGCGCAGGCCAGTCGAAGAGGCTTTTACGCACGGCAGCAGTGCACAACGGATGGAGTGGCTCCGCCGCGGGTTGGAGACAGGCGATGAAGATCAGTGCGATACTTTCAAGGACATGCGTGGCTGAAAGCCATCAGCACGCAGACAGATGGGCAGGTTCGGCCATCGCAGCGGCATTGCTGGCGCTGGCTCCGTCTGGCGCGGCGCAAGCCCAGAATAGTGAACGTGAACGGCCCGTCACCGACGACACGGTGACGGCAGGCGACGTGGTGACTTCACCGTTGAAGGATCTCAACATTGCAAAAGACCCGATTCCGCCCCTGCTGATCGAAGCGCGCAAGGCCCCTTACGACCGCGAAGGCATCACCCAGTGCAGTGACATCGCGGCAAAAGTGACGGAACTTGACGCCATTCTGGGGGACGACCTTGACCTTGTGACAGAAGATGAAGGCAACCCGATATCTGCGGGGCGCGTGGCCAAGTGGGCGGTGAGTTCGTTCATTCCCTTCCGTGGTCTGCTGCGCGAGTTGACCGGCGCAAAGGAGCATGAACAGCGGTTCCGCGATGCGATTGCCGCCGGTCTGATGCGCCGGGCCTATCTGAAAGGCATCGGCCAGACGATGAAATGCGCTTACCCGGCGCGACCGCTTACCAAGGAAGAAGCCTCCCGCATCATCGCCTTGCGTCTTGCCGAAGAACGCAAGGAGAATGATGGCGGGAATGATGAGGAAGGTAACGTCCGGCAACCGCTCTACACACCCGGCGAACCGGCCAAATAATCGCAATTTCTGAGCCGCCTTGTGATTCCACCTGGCTCGAAATCGCTCTATGATGTGGCAGGCGACGGGCTGCTTTCCTGCCCGCGCCGGACGCTCGACCAGTCAATGTTGCGCGTCGCATACATGACCCCGGACAACGCCACGAACAGCAGCACCGATCCTATCAGCAATGACCACGCCTCAAGGCTGAGCAAGACATAAAGCAGGGCATAGAGTCCCAGCAACAGCGCCCCCATGAAGCGTGCGCGGCGCCAGCTTTTCAACACTGCGGCAGAGTAAGCCGTCAGCAAACCGATGATCGCCAGGCTGGCTACGATATAGGCCGCTGAAAAACCGATAACTTCGGCAAAGGCGAGCAGAAGAACGAAGAACAGGACCAGCCCCGTCCCCGTCAGCAGATATTCGGCAGAGGCCACGCGCGCGCCGGCCACAATATCGAACATCAGGTAAGTCAGAAACGTGAAGCCAATGAACAGGAAGCCATACTTCACCGACCTGTCCACGCGGCTGTAAAGGTCAACCGGCTCAACCAGTCCGATGGTTGCAGCCATGCTGGGACCACCCGCTTCTGTGCGCCCCCCTGTAAATGCAGGCGACATGGGCCGATCATAACCCGGTTCATTGATCTGCGGAGGCAGCGGGTCGCTGGTCATCGCCAGGGATTGCCCCAGTGCGATATTGGAAATGGCATAGCGTGCCGTAAACCCTGTTTCCTTGATCGTCTTTTCCTGCGGCAGGAAACTGCCGGAAAACCCCGGATGCGGCCACGGTGAGGTCACGTCCCATATCGTTTCGCCACCACGTGGCACCAGTGTCATCCCGTGGCTGCCGCGCACACTGTATTGCCATGTGATATCCAGCGCCGGGGCACCGCTCCAGTCCAGCAAGGCGTGAAACCCTGCATTACCACTGGCGGCAAGGCCCTTGCCCGGCTCAAGCGCCAGGGGTTGACCGTTGAGCGCAACTTTCGCGTCGCTTTGCAGCCCCCGCGGATCGGATACGCCAAAACGCAATTCTGTCTGATCGAGCAAGAGCTTGTCAGGCGAAACACCAAGGCGCGACAGGTTGTCAGGCAAGGCAAAATGTGCCGTGCCGGAAAGCCCGGCCCTGTAAATGACAGACGAATAGATCGACACCTGCCGTTTTTGCGGGGCAAGATCAGTCTTCACCACCTGCTTTTCAGGCGCGAGGAACAGTTCCCGCCGCACTGTGCGTGTTCGGTTGACAACCGTGCCGTTCACGGTTTCATTCTCGGTCTGCTCGGCCATATAGGGAATAACGATGACCGGCCCGGCAATGACCTGGTCCCCGCCCCAGCCCGCCGTGATGGTGCCTTGGGCAACGGTCGACTGGTGATCACGGTCACTGACGAGCGCATAAACGAACACCAGCGGGATAACGAGCGCAGCCGCAATGAGGATTGCAAAAAGCAATTTCAATCCAGGACTGCGTTCATTCTGCATGGTTATTCTTCCTCATCACCTGCCCTTCACACGATGAACCGTGCATCACGCACGATGAATGAATGTAAAGTGAACCCGACACCCCCGGTTGCGAGAAGGCTCAAATCTGGTAGCGCAAGAGCATGAAACTGTCAGACTGCCATAATATCGACGATTTTCGCAAACTCGCCAAGGCACGCCTGCCCTGGCCCGTGTTCGATTATATAGATGGCGCTGGTGACGATGAAATCACCAAACAGCGCAACACTGCATCCTACAACAGTGCCGATCTGGTGCCCAATGTGCTGGCTGGCGTTGCCGAAATCGACATGTCCTGCACGATCATGGGGCGTAAAAGCGCACTTCCGCTCGTCCTGTCCCCCACTGCGCTCCAGCGCGTGTTCCACTGGCAGGGGGAACAGGCTGTCGCCCGCGCCGCGGAAAAGTTCGGTCTGTGGTGCGGTATCTCCAGCCTTGCGACAGTCAGCATTGAGGAGATTGCCGCGCTCATCACCTCGCCCAAGCTGTTCCAGCTTTATGTTCACAAGGACAAAGGGCTGAACACCTCCATGATCGAGCGCTGCAAGGAGGCAAAGTTTGATTGCATCGCCCTGACGGTGGACACAATTGTCGGTGGCAAGCGTGAACGATGCCTGCGTAGCGGGTTTGCCAGCCCACCGCGCTTCACGCCAT
>JAGREQ010000204.1 GCA_020446465.1 Novosphingobium sp.
TGCATATCGCAGCAAATGAGAACTGGCGAACGGCTGGAAATTGCCCCCTGCTGCCGAATAGAGGACAGCCGACCCAAATGCGACAAGCAGGGTAATGGGCGTGATAACCCGCCATGGAAGATCCCTGATGGCGGTGGGTATCAGGGCTGCGTTCATCTGTTTGGACCCAAACCTATGTCGAGATCCGTGATGGGGCGTGACGCATCCTGCTGCGCGTCACGCAGCGCGCTTGGAGTCGATGCAGTCCCCTGCGGAGGTGGGGAGGGCGCGCGCGTCGCAACAGGCTCTGGCGCTGGGGTAACAGCTTCGGTCACGATAGGTTGGCGTTCCTCGGCTGCACCTGATGCTTCTTCCGTGTCGATCCCGTCATCAGGGGCAGGCGCGCGCGGCGCCCCATCACCAAATTCCGCAACGTAGGAATCGTATTTTCGAGCCATACGCTCGGTCGGTGTGCCTCCCCAGCCTTTTTCCAGCTCATGAAGCTGTTCCAGAGCCTTGTTCGGGTCAAACAGAAAGGTCGTGACATCGCGGGCAATCGGATAGGCGGAACCTGACCCGCCGCCGTGTTCGATCACCACGGCACCTGCATACTTCGGCTTGTCAAAGGGCGCGAAAAAGATGAACAGGCCGTGGTCGCGATACCGCCACGGGCCGCCTTTACCCTTGGACACATTGAGCGAAACGACCTGCGCCGTCCCGGTTTTGCCGGCCATTTTTACATCCGGGATTGGCAACTGCGCGCGGTGGGCAGTGCCCGGGCCGTTGACCACATCGCTCATCGCCTGACGGATGATCGAGGTGTGATCGCCATGGAAGTTCATCGATTCCATTAGCGGTTTTTTGGGATCAAACAGGAGCCGCGGCATAACCTTGTTGCCAGTGGCAAGACGCGTGGCCATGACTGCTAGTTGCAGCGGGCTGGCCAGCATATAGCCTTGACCGATCGTCGCGTTCACCGTGTCGAAAGTCTGCCAGGGTCTGCCATATTTTTTCAGTTTCCAGGCCGGATCAGGCACCGTGCCGTAAAACTGGCTGGCAACGGGCAGGGGATATTCCTCCCCCATGCCGAGCCTGTGGGCCATGGCCGCAATGACATCCATGCCCAGTTTCTGGGCAAAGTGATAGAAGTAAACGTCACAGCTCTGGTAAATCGCTTTCGACATGTTGACCGTGCCGTGGCCTCTGCGATTCCAGCAGTGGAAGACGCGATTGCCGACACGAAGCCCCCCGGTGCAAACCGTCGATTCCTCCGGGTCCAGTCCGGCCTCCAGAAAAGACATGGCCACCATCGGTTTGACCGTGGAACCCGGCGGATAGAGACCTTTGAGCACCTTGTTCCGCAAAGGCACATGGTCATCATCGGACAGCATCTTCCATTCGATACGCCCGATCCCGTCCGAAAAGCTGTTGGGGTCAAAACTGGGCATGGAGGCCATGCAGAGCAGGTCGCCCGTGTCACAGTCCATCACCACGACGGAACCGGATTCCAGCCCGATCCGGCGCGCGGCATAATCCTGCAGCGGCCCGTCGATCGTAAGTTTTACGGGCTTTCCCTGCACATCCTCACGCGTTTCAAGATCGCGAACGATGCGCCCCGATGCCGTCACTTCAACGCGTCGCGCCCCAGGCTCACCACGCAATTCCTGCTCGAACTGTTTTTCTATCCCGTCCTTGCCGATCTTGTAGCCCGGCGCAATCAGCAGCGGGTTACGCTCCTTTTCGTATTCTTCCGCCGAGGCCGCGCCGACATAGCCGATCAGATGGCCGACAGAGGGGCCAGTGGGGTAATCCCGGCTATAACCGCGTTGCGGCACCACACCCTGCAATTCCGGCAGTCGCACGCTGACTGCGGCGAACCTGTCCCAGTCCAGCCCGCTGGCGACTTCGACCGGTTGAAAACCTTTGGAGTCTTCGATCTTGTCCTGCAAATCCCGTATCTCGACGGCATCCAGTCCCAGCAATTCACCAAGAATGCCGACTGTCTTGCCGGGGTTCACCATCCGGTCCGGGATTACGTCAACGCGAAAATCGGCCCTGTTCGATGCGAGCGGTGCGCCGTTGCGATCAAGAATCCATCCCCGGCGTGGCGGGATCAGGGTCAGGTTCACCCTGTTGCTTTCCGCCTCCATCTTGTATTTTTCGTTTTCGGCTACTGCGAGATAGCCCATGCGCGTCGCCAGCAGAACACCAAGCCCGCCCTGAATCGCGCCGATCATAAACACGCGCCGGTCAAAGGTATTGCGCAGGCTCGCTTCGGTGACTGGCGGTTTTGTTGCCCTGCGACGGGCCATCAGCTCGTTGCCCTGATCGGCCTGAGTCGAAACCTGTCTAGCGCGGATACCATGAGCGAGAAGATGGGGAACATGAGAACAGAGAGCAAGAGTTGTGGCACAATCGCAACAAGATGCGCGCCGATGTGTTGGCCACCAGCGAGGAATGCCGCCACAATCAGATAACTCGCCACGATGACTCCTGACACAAGCCAATCCTGAAAAAAACCGCGCCAGGGAAAACGCGCCTCTATGCCTTCCACGATCAGCATGGACATCGACCAGGTCATGATACCAAAGCCAAATGGCTGGCCGCTGAACAAATCATCGAAAGCGCCCAGCAATGCGCCAGCCCATACGGGCAACAGGCCCGGGCGCACCAGGCGCCATGCAAGCATCATCATGAAACCGACTGGCGGCATGACCGGCGCGGAGGCGATGATGGGCAGCAAGACGAGCATGGATGCCACAAGGATAGATGCGTGCGGCACGACCGTTGCGACAACCGGGGAAGGGCTGCGGCTGATACCTTGCCCAAATGCAGAGCGGCGCGGACCAGTCGTTTCAAAACGGGTCACCGGGCTGGCCCATCCTGCGTCGATACAAGTGGCTTGCCGGAAACAAGGGCTTGCGCTTCAGGCTGCCAGATCGGTTCCACAACCACAAAGTCGGTTGAGGTCGGATCGCTCAACAAGTTGGCAATCGCTCCATCGCGAGTCACGCTTGTCACCACTGCAACTGCAGTGCCGGGCTGAAACAGTCCGCCTGCGCCGGACGTTACAAAGACATCGCCCTTGCGTAAGGGATTGATCCCGAGATTGACCAGTCGCAGGCGCAACGTGCCATCAGCGCGCCCTTCGGCAAAGGCGACCACATTATCTTTCGCTCGGCGAACCGGCACCAGGCTTTCCGTGTCGGTCAGTAACAGCACGCGGGCGCTGTCAGCACCTGTTTCCAGCACGCGCCCGACAAGACCGCGCGCAGACCGAACCGGCATTCCCGGCTTTACGCCGTCAGAAGAGCCGGCAGAAAGATAGGCAAAGCGCCGTGTGCTGGATGCTGTTGAGCCAATCAGGCGCGCGCGCGCAACCGGCTTCAAGTCGCCATCGTCAAGCCCCAGCAAAGCCTTCAGGCGCTTGTTCTCTTGCGCGACGGCTTTTGCCTCAGCCAATCTGACGCGTGCAATTTCGTTTTCTTCGCGCAGTTTCGCGTTCTGGGTGCCCATGCGGATAAAACCGCTGACGGTATTAATTGTCTTCTGCGTGCCTGCACGACCGGCAGCCCCGGCCTTGCCGACAGGCGCACCAAGATCGGAGGCAACGCCGCGCAACCCGGAAAACGCCGCCGGGTGTATCAATGAAACAACAAGGAGTATTGCACCGACAAGCGCGCCGATTGCCGCCAGCATATAGCCGGTGAAAACACTATATTGCGCGCGCCGCGAATAACCGCCGCGTCGGTTCGAAGGCGGGACCATTTCCGCCTGTCCCCTTTCTTGCCGACGCCATCAAGCCCACGCGTCGGACATTGTTTAATCAGGCGGTCATCAACACGCCGCGAAATACCGGGTCTTCCATGGCCCGGCCCGTGCCCAGGGCAACGCATGACAATGGGTCTTCTGCTACACTGACCGGAAGCCCCGTTTCTTCACGCAGGAATTCGTCGAGACCCTGGATCAGCGCCCCGCCGCCAGTCAACACGATGCCCTGGTCAACAATATCGGCGGCCAGCTCCGGCGCCGTATTTTCAAGCGCAATCCGCACACCTTCGACGATTGCCCCGATGGGTTCGGAAAGCGCTTCGGCAATGTGCGCCTGATTGATGGTGATTTCCTTCGGAACGCCGTTCACAAGATCGCGCCCCTTGATAGTGATTGGCGCACCAATATCATCGGCAGGATGGATGGCAGTGCCGTAATCCTTCTTGATCCGTTCTGCCGTGGCATCACCAATCAGGAGGTTGTGATGGCGGCGCACATAGCTGACGATTGCTTCGTCCATCTTGTCACCCCCGGTGCGAACACTGGTGGTATAAGCAAGACCGCGCAGTGACAGCACGGCCACCTCGGTCGTCCCGCCACCGATATCGACAACCATCGAACCGACAGGTTCCGTCACCGGCATATCCGCACCGATTGCCGCAGCCATGGGCTCCAGAATCAGGAAAACCTGGCTCGCGCCCGCATTGGAAGCCGCATCGCGAATGGCGCGCCGTTCAACAGAGGTTGATCCCGAAGGAACGCAGATCACGATTTCAGGGTAGCGAAACAGGCTGCGCTTGCCATGCACCTTGCGGATAAAGTGCTTGATCATCTCTTCGGCGATTTCGATGTCGGCAATCA
>JAGREQ010000205.1 GCA_020446465.1 Novosphingobium sp.
GGGTGGGGGATCGCCAGCGCTATGATACGCGCTCCCCCCCACTCGCCAAGGCGAGCGGCATGTGGATTTTTTGCCTGCCTAAATAAGAGTGAGAAAGGGATGATCAAGAATCCCCTTGTTTTGCTGAGTCATGAGCGAAGAAATTTTGACGTCGAGCGAAAGTTACTGACGTTTACGCGAAAGTTTTACCTTCTTTTTCTTCGTTCATGTGTTAAGCTGCCTTCGCCCGAGCGAAGAAAACGCGTCTTTATATTTACCTAAACAGGGACGAAATGACCTCCGAAATCAACCTTCGAAAGCTGGAATACAGCCCGTCCGACAACCCCTTCGTTCAGGGAGCAGAGATCGTGACCAGGTATAAAACGGTGCGAACGCGAACCAGCCCCCGAGAGCTGATGGACCCCGAGACCGGCGAGGTCGTAGGGCAGTCGATCATCCATGTGATTGAGGAGAAGGACGAGCAGCATTTCGTCAAAGTGTTTGCAGACGGCGTGAAAGCCGCCTTTGATCTGACGCGCACCGGGGCCCGTGTCTTTCAGGCGGTGCTGATGGAGTACCAGAAGGCAAAAATGACGGGCGGCTTCTCAGACACCATCAGGCTGGTTTGGTTCGATGATGGGCTAAACGGGCATTCGATAGGCATGAGCGACCGGACCTTTCACAACGGCCTGAAAGAGTTGATCGGCAAGGGCTTCCTGAAGCCCAGAATGCCAGGGGAATTCTGGGTGAACCCGGCTCTGTTCTTCAAGGGCGACCGGGTTGCGTTTCTGCGTGAATACCGTCGCAGGCCAGCCATTGCAGCTCCTGAATGACCTCTGTCCCTACTCGACAGGGGCATTTCATGGTAAGCCTTGCGCAATAGCAACATGAAACGCGACGCAACAGGGCAGGAAAGAGGTGCGCAAGGGATGAAATACACCGCAGGACAGGCCGCAAAAGCCACAGGTGTCGCCACTGCAACCATCACCAGAGCTTTGAAAGCTGGTAAGATTAGTGGAAAGAAGGACGAAAATGGCTCATGGATGATCGACCCATCAGAGCTTCACCGCATTTTCCCGCCCATTTCACAGAGAACCCCTGAAAGCCCTTCCATTAAACAAGATGAAACACCACCAATCGCGCCTGAAAGGGGCATTGGAAGCATGGCCTTGGAGCGAGAAGTTCAAACGCTGCGCGATGCGCTGAACGATGCCCGCGAGGATCGAGACAAATGGCGAAACATGGCTGAACGACTCTCGCTCGCGCCACCCTCCCCGCAGATTGCCCCCCCACGCGGCTGGTGGCCTTGGCGTAGAAGGAGCTAAATATGACCTATGATTTCAGTCACGCAGCGATGCACGTCCTTGCCGATTGGCCTATCCTAGCCCGGATCGCTGCACGGCAGACGACAGCCACCGATGTCCCGTCGATTAGGCGTCCTGCTGCGCGTGGAATGCGTCCAGAGGGCGACCGCAAGAGAACAGAACATCTTTCCGCAAAATTGCCCATCAGATGCGGTTGCGGAGTTTTCAACACAATCAGCCCATTAACGGAAGTTCGGTGCGCGCGAATAGAGGAACCAGAAGCGCACTCCCGATAATTGGAGCCTGATCAGGAGACCAACAATTTATGGTTCTGTGCATGCCGTTGGGCAAGTTTCCGGCCTTGGCCCCCGGAGATCAGCATGCGTGCGCCTTCTGGAAGGGCGCGCGGGTCGCGGCCACGTAATTCGGGGAAAATCGCGAAAATTTCCTCCTGCGCGACGGGACCAACGGACTTCAGAGCTTCAGGACCGGTATGGAGGCTTTCAGTTTCCGCGCCGTTCGAGATCACCACCTGATGGTTATCAAACAAGAAGTGGAAATACTCGATTCCATCCTGATTAGCCACCACATCGATCCCGTCGATCAGCAACAGCTGCTTTACGGCAACGAGGACCTCGTCTACGCCGAACAGGCGCTGGGCGATCTTCGACCTCACAAGAATTCGGTGCTGGGGCGATACAACAAGATCGGTGGTCGGCACCCCCTTCCCCAACACGCCTGCTTTGATGCGGATCGGTCGTAGATTGGGTCGTTCTTCTAAATCCGCTACGGTCAGCTTCCGCGAACCGATCCAGCGGACTGGCTGCGGGCCGCCGTCGAGCGTCATTACTAGTTCGCCGACCCTCAGCGTTTCGATTGCCACGTCGCCTGCGGGTGTGCGGATCATGGTCCCCGCCGCGAAGCAGGGCACCGTCACAATGTCGACGACCTCGCGTTCGAAATAAAGGCCAGCATATGTGTTCGAGATCACGCCGGTCAACTGGATGCTCTGGATCGGATCGGCCCCCAGCAGCGCTGCGCTTGGCGAGTACAGGCTGGGCGGCGCGATCCAGGTCTCACCCGTGGTCGACTGGATCACGTTCAGCGTGACGGGAACTGTAGTGCCGTCGGCATAGGTGATTGTCGCGCTGTATTGTACAACCGCATCAAAGGTATGCTGGACAGCGTTACCATCGACATCGGTGATGTTGAAGATGTCATTGCCGCGCGAGTTGTCCTGATTATAGGACTGGTTGCGCGTGGGCAGATTGCTGCCATCGTCGCTACTGAAGTTGACGGGGCTAAACGTCTGGACACTGGCATTGGTCAAGCTGTCGAAGGTCTGGCCAACCAGTGCGTTGGCGTTCTCGGCGTCGTAGTCGGTCCGCCGCCCGCCCTCGATCGGGTCGATGATTGGCAGGTTCCCAAGATAGATGACATTAAAGGTATCGCTGGTAGGCATGGTACTCGTTCCAATACAATGATTGAACTTATTGGTCTGGGTATTGTCGCTGATCAGGTTTGTCACTGTCAATCGGCGTTGAATAGTGCCCCCTAGCCGCCATTGAACGGTCAGCCGAATACCCTTGGCAAATCACGCGCACCGTGCAGCACCCTGACAATACGCACCTCGTTACCCGCATCGAGGAAGAAAATCAGATACCGCCCATGGCGAACAGACCGCAGCTCTTCGTGCACTTCGTCACGCGCAGGGAAGCTTTCCGGGCGCTCGGCGGCCTGAAGCATCTTGGCTTCGATCTCCGCCACGAATGATAGGGCTCGTGCAGGATTGTCTTGGGCGATGAAGTCTCCGATCTCGATCAAATCGGCCTTGGCGGCGGGCAGAATAATCAGCTGTGCCATGGGTCAGGATTTCGCCGCATACCTAGCGCGCAGCTCCGCGAACACCTGATCCGCCGGGATGCCGGGGCCGCTGTCCAGCCCCGCCTTGATCGCCGCCCGCAAGACTTCCAGCTCACGCCGTTCCGCATCCCGGTTACGGGTCCAATCGCGCAGCGCCTCTCTGACCACCTCGCTCGTTGAGGCATATTCGCCGCACGCAACCGTCTGGCGCAGGGTATTGGCCAGCTCGGCAGGCATCGTGATCGTCATTCTTTCGACAGCGCCCATGGTGGCACCTCCTTCAGCGTAAACATACTTTATCATACTTATGATGAGGTCCCGATGCAAGGACATGCCAAGCGAAATCGCCTTCCGATCTCCTGCCACAGCGCCCCCTATGAGGCTAGCAAGGCAGGGGATCAAGCCGCCGCTGGCGGCTTTCGGCATGTGCATATGCACATGCGTCGGGGGTTCGAATCCCTCTCATTTTTAGGCGGAATCTTGTAGGCCAGAGTGGCCTACCGCACGGGTTTTGGCACAAAACCCATAAGTGCGCTCTCCCTTGCATCGAGGGGACCGCCGCGCTACGCTGGACACATGGCAATCTATCATCTGTCGCACCGCACTGTTGGCCGAACGACCCATGCCGCCGGGACCGCTGGCGCGCATGTCGGATACATCACCCGCGCCACCGCCTGCCGTGCCGTCATCGCCCAGCACATCCCCGAGGCTGCGCCCGGATCGAAGGGCGGCGCAGCCCGCGCCTGGCTCGATGCCCAGGAGCTGGCCGACCGCAAGAACGCCCGCGTCATCGACAAGCTGGAAATCGCGCTGCCGATCGAACTCGACCAGGCACAGCGGATCGAGGCGGTCCGTGTCTTCGTCCGGGATCTGGCCGGGGGCAGGTCAGTGCCCTTCTTCGCCGCGATCCACGACAAGGCAGGCACCAAGGACGAGGCCAACCCTCACGCCCATGTCGTGATCCGGGACCGTGATCCCGCCACCGGCAAGGGCCGGGTGATCGGCATGAGCGAGAAGGGCAGCACGGAGCGGGCGCGTGAGGTCTGGGAACAGGTCTGCAACCAGGCCCTGCGGAATGCAGGCCACAGTGCCCGCGTGGACCGTCGCAGCCTCGTGGATCAGGGCATCACGGATCGCGCACCACCGGGACATGAAGGACCCCGGGCGCGCCAGATCGAGGCCAAGGGCAGGCCCTCCGAGAAGCTGGTGCGCATCCGGGAAGCCCGGAAGGCCCCGCCGAAGCTCCACAGCGCCCTTGTGCGGGCCGCAGAGCGCGAAAGAGGGGCGGGATGGCATGTCAGGGCCACTCCCGCCCCGGAAGCCGCTACAGCGCGCGCTGAGGCCCTTCTCATCGACAGGCTGCGCCGGATGGCTGAACGCATCTGGTCGGATCAGCGGGACAAGCAGACGGCAAAGCGGACCTTTCGGCAGAAGGTGGCCGGTGATGTTGGTTCCCGCGTG
>JAGREQ010000206.1 GCA_020446465.1 Novosphingobium sp.
TCGCCGGGCTGGCGACCGTGAACCAGGAGTCCGGATCCTCGAAATAGGGATTGGTGATCAGTTCCAACTTGCCGGCGAACGTGTTCACATCATCAGTTTTCGCCGCTACGATCTGGGCCAGAATCTTCTCGGCCTCCGTCTCCCGGTCAGGTGCGACAAGCAGGAAAGCGGCGGCGACGTTGATGCGATGGCCGGCCGGGTCGACTTGTTTGCGCATCGCCAGCCTTGCGGCCGAAAGAGTGTCGGTATCGATCGCCGCACCGGCTGCTGCAAGGTTTCCATGGTCTGCATGGAAAACGGCCTTGCCGTCCGCCATGGCGGGATTGGACTCGATCAGGTCAGTGAGGAACTGGTCTTCAAACCTTGCCGCCGAACGTCCAAGCTGCGTGGAAACGTCGGTGAAGGCGCTCAGATCGTCATTGATGATCGCTTGGCGGCTCAATCCGAAAATCTTGCCGTGAGTGCCGATCTTGTAGCTCTCCTTGCCTTCCTTGAACGTGCCGCGCTTGTACTCCGCATGTTCGTTGACCTGCTCAAGGTCTGCATCCTCCGTGACATTCACGCGTGAGATTGGCCGGAAATCTTTGGCGCTTGCCTGGCGGGCAAGGCGGTGAAGTCCGCTTCTTGCGCTTCCGTATGCAGGCATGAGCGTGCGCCGCGCGGATTCGGTCAACAGGGTCGGAAAATCCGAGGTGGTGTGGAAGGCGCGCTGTACCACCTCAGAAGGTGACCATCCGCGCGTCGAAGTGCCACCTGCCTCGACACAGGTGCGCGCCATATCCAGAAGGCTCGAATGCGCGAATTCGCGGGCAGCATCGGGAAGTTCGACAGACGGGTTTGCGCGATGCACGAGCGCCGCCGCCATCGCCTCGCGCTGCATGGCGCGAGTATCCTGCATGCCGCGTGTGTCGACAACGGGGAAGGTGGGAGAACGCTCACTGGTGTCGGCCATGTGGTCGAGTAGCGCATCACGGAACGCGCGTTCGTTCGCGCGAGAATGCTGCCGCAGGAATTCGGCGGCCTCGCCATCATCGGTCAGATAGCGTTCGGCCATATCGCGGCGGGCCGCCGCGTTCCACTGGCGGGTTTCAGTTTCGATTGCTTCATTCTCAGGCATGTCAGGATCCTTGCGAATCTGTGCGCCCTGGTCAGCGGGGACCGGGACTAGTGATAATTCCATGGGCTGCCATTTGACGGCCTCCCGCACCTCAATCCTGCCTTCCACTGCAGGCGTTTTCTTCCATTCGAGAACTCGATAGCCGACGCTCACATTTCGGATGACGCCGGACTTCACATCCGAAACCAGCCCCGCCACTTCGGGACGATCGGAAAGACGGATTGTGGCTGTGCCTCTGCCGTCCTTGAGTGCAGCTGTTTCGACAACACCGACAACGTCACCGGTGTCGCGTGATTTGTGAGCGTTGAGGACTGGTGCACCGGCAGTCAGTCTGGACAGGTCGACGGCTTCCGATGTCATGGCGAGGCGCTCGACATAGGCCCCGCTCCAATCACGACGCGTCACGTCAGCACCAGTCGACCATACAACGTCAACGGTGCGGCTTTGCTCATCCCACGACGCCGCGCGGATTTCAGCGGGCGCCCATTGGCGATTGGCAAGCTGGCTGTCAGGCATGGCCGGCGCCTCCATTTCGGAAGGCTTGGGCAAGCATGTCATCGGCGTCCGCCTCCATGGCCTCCAGGTTTTCTGCCGCCATAGTGAGCGCCTGGGCCATCGACCGTAGTTCCTGGACCGATAGTTCGAACGTCACGGTTGTTCCGCCGACGTGCACCCGCAACATGTGGTCCGTGCCGATGCTAAAGCCGTTGGTGCCTGGGATTTCCTGCGGTTCATGATTCATTGGCGATTACCTCCAGTGCGTCAGGAAATTCGAGCCCGGCAAGACGCGCACGGGTCCGGCAGTCTTGAAAAAGCTCGTTCAGCCAGAGCGTGACAGATCGGCCAGGACCGAACGTTCGAAGGAACCCGGCCAGATACTCGCCGGAACCGGCGTAGTAATCCCAGCCGCCGTGCGGTGACCGTGCAACGGAAAGCGCGATGTCATCAGCGCCGTGCTGCGCATGGGAAAAGCCTGCCCGCAGAGCGTCGAGCATCACCATCGCGTCGCGGTAATCGGCCATTCGAGCAACGTAGGCGAAGGCGGCGACGTACAGCGCATGACGGGCCAAGAAGCGGCGTTGCGGCGCAGGCCCATCGGCCAGACTGGCAGGAAGCACCTTGCAGCCGTTCGCGCGCCAGCCATCGATGGTCGAGCGCGGCACGCCGGCCACGCTCGACAGTTCGTCGAGGTTCATCATCTGATTTTCCTGGGGTAGGGTAGAATCAAAAAGGCCGGCGCCATTTCTGGCCCGGCCTCTAGAGGGATTTCTCCCATCTACGAGAATCTTTGCCTCGTTTTTTGCCACGGGTCAAGCAAATCCTGCCGAACACGCGAGCGTTGCCCGGTATCTACAGAGGTGCGATTTCCTACCTTTGCGAGAGGGCTATGAAATTCATCAAGCACCTAGCCGTGAGCGCCTGGGAACAGGAAATCCAGAATCGAAATGTCGAAAAACGCTCGAATACCGCGCTGCACCGCCCCCGCGGACGGGCCACCGGGGAAGAAGAACCTACCCGTGGGGCGGCCTATTATGGCCGGACCACGCGCCAGCTGAAGCGTGGCAGCAGCCGGCGCAGCGCGTCTTCGTCCTTCAGAAGGTCCAAAGCTGTCTGTCGTTCATCGATCGTCAGCGCGCCGCGCTGCGGGTAAGGGCCGCGCGCGATGATGCCGCCAACTTGGCTACGCGTCATGTCGAGTGTCTTGGCGATCGATGCGATGGTGAAGCCACTGAGCCAAAGCGCATCGACCACCATTTCCGTTACGTCCCGACCGAGCAGTTTCACGCGCGCACCGATCGGCAACTCTGGCAAAGCCTTCATCTGCTCGCGCTCCGCGCTTCGCCGGCTATCGCGTCGTTAACTGCATCCTTGAATCGCGACAGTTGGTGAGATGCTTCAGGCTCGGACACGCCAGCTTCTGTGAGCATGCGTGTGTAGTCTGTCGCGATACGTCGCCAGTACGCATCCGCCCGCTTCCGGCCGTACCGCTGTTCTATTTCGATGAACTTGGCTGCCGCGTGGCGCGCTTGGCCGATCCTGTGGTTTCCCGGGAAAGCGAACACGGTTGCTGATTGGCTGAAAGGAAGTGAAAGCTGCGTCATGCCGCGTTCCTCTCGCTCTCGCGCTGGATAAGCTCGCTCCAGGTCTCCGTGCTGATGTGCTCGATTTGGATTCCACGTTCGACAACGCGTCGATAGGCGGATTCTGCAACCTTGATATCAGTGCCCGTTGGTAGTCTCTGCCAGACGCTCAGGAATGCGGAATCAAATTCTTCAATCAAGGATTCTTGGCCCTTTTCCTTCTTTTCTTTTTCCTCTTTTCCTTTTTGTGGGCCAACAGTGGCACATGGAGGCGTACCAGATTTGGCACATGGATCGACCAGATTTGGCCCATGGTCGCTGTCCAATTTGGCCCATGGAAAATGATACTGGTTCGAAGTGACAAGGCCCTTCTTTGACCTGGCCTCGCGACCTGAGGTAACGTGAATCCAGCCGGTTTCCTGAAGTTCCCTGAGAGCGCGCTTCACCGTGCGTTCCGATTGGCCAACCTGGGCCGCCACCGTTGCCGCGCTCGGGTTGCACTGCCGAGTCGCCGGGTTGCAGCGTTTTAGCAGAGCCCACAACACAACCTTCGCATTCGTGCTGAGTGATCTATCCGCAATTGCAAGATCGTAGAAGTCAGCCTTGGTTTTGCGGTTGATCCTGAATTCGCCACCGCTCATCGACTCGCCCCCAGCATCGCTGCCTTGCGCAGCTTGCCCAGTTCAGCGATCGCCGCACATGCGCCTTGAGCGTCCAAACCGAACCTGGCACGGAGCGCCGGCACAATCGGCCTGGGCAGTTCAGCCTGCTCAAGCAACCAGCGAGCGGCTAGAGCGATTCGCTCGTCGCCCGATGCTTCCTGGGGAGGATTCTGCGGCGCCAGCATCACGCGGCCTCCCGGGCATGCCTCTCGGCAAGCCAAAAGCAGAATTCGGCGCGCGGATAGCGGACGCAGGCATAGGAAATCGAAACATGGGCGGGGCCCTGCTTCCGAGCCCTCCAGCATTTGACCGTATTTGCCTCGACACCGACAATTGCAGCGACGTCTGCCTGATCGAAATAAGGCGCCAGCTCGACGTCATGCGCCATCGCCCTCAGAGCGCTGGCAGTGTCACTGGTTCGCGCTGTCCAAAAGGCCAGCCGTTCGTTGAACTTGGATGCTTGGATGGTCATGCGCACGCTCCGTCGCCCGCGTTTGGCGGGTCGAAAGTTTCCGGTGCTCTGGTGCGCCAACTGGCGCGCGCATGATTGCGGGTGATTTGCCGCCCAGAATGTAACGGCAGACCACTGCCGTCTAAGCAACGACAGATGGCAGTCAGATATGCCGCCTAGCATTCGAATGCAATAGGAGAAAAATTCCGTTGTGCATAGGCGGCGCACGCATACCCTAGAGCATACCCTGAAACTAATGGCAGGGTATGCCGCATAAATTACTTCGTCTAACCATT
>JAGREQ010000207.1 GCA_020446465.1 Novosphingobium sp.
TTTTTCTCGAAATGCTCTAGCCGGCGTCAGACCCCGCCATGATCGCGGCGGCAACCCGGCGCTCCATCTCTTCCCTTGGTAGCCCCGGTTCAATCGGCTCCCCAAAGCGGTAAGTCACTGTGCCGGGCCGTTTCCACATGCGGTGGTAAACCGCGCCCGTGTGGATCGATACCGGGACGATGGGCAGCCCCAGCAACTTGTAAAGCCCGGCAAAGCCGGATTGCAGGGGCGCTGTCTCTCCATGCGGTACGCGCGTTCCTTCGGGAAAAATGGCGAGCGGGCGTCCGGTCGACGCCATCGCACGCGCACCCTTGATCATCGTGCGCAGGGCCGTTGCCCCTTCTCCGCGGGAAACCGGCAGCAAACCATACATCAGCGCCACGCGCCCCCAGCCGGGGATAGCGAACAGCTCCTTCTTCGCGAAAATGACTGGAAAGGACAGCAACGTCGGCAAATCAATCGCTTCGAAGAAACTTTCATGCCGGAACGCATAGAGCGCGGGCTGCACATCGGGCGCGCCCTTCACTTCGACCCTGATGCCTAGAATCCAGCGCGCGCAGACACGGTGAAAGCCTGACCAGAACGTTGCGACTGCCCGAACGGCGCGCCTGCCCAGCAAGGCAGATGCCAGCGCAAGGATGACCAGCAACACCGTTCCGACATAGAAAACGGCGTAAAATACCAGGCTTCGAAGAATGGTCACGAGCACCTGTCAACCAGCGCCGAGCGGTGCCGCCGCTGTCGCCAGCAGTTTGTTATATTCAAGGAAAAGTATCCGCATACTGGGCCGGGCCGCGACTGCATCATCATAAACCACGATATCGCCCGGCATCACTCGCCGCAGTTCCATCGAGGCACGCCGCATGTGCCAGTCGCTTGTCACCAGCCGCACCGATTCTGCCTTGACCTTGCGCGCCCAATGCACCGTCTCGGTTGCATTTCCGCGTGTGTCGGATGCCTGATAGCCCAGTGTCACGCAGCAACGCATGAGTTTCTGGCTGACCTTGAACTGCGCCGCGAACTCCCTGTTTTTCACTTCAGGGTCAACGCCTGTCACCAGCATCTGTTTTGCATCGCCGCTGCGCAGAACCTCAAGCCCGCGCGCAATCCGTCCGCCCGACCCGGTGGGCACAACAACCACATCGGTTTTGATACCGTCCAGCTCACCCGGCATTGCAACCGAAAAGACGAAGAAACCCATCAGGTAAACAAGGACCATTGCGGCCAGAAGGCGGATCATCATAACATGCGTCTCAAAGCGACCATCACGGTAAAACGGGCAGTCATCCCGGCAAGCACAATGCCGAAAACCGGAACCAGTGCGATTGCCAGCCAGTCCAGCCAGCCAAGGCTGCCTTGCGAAACCATGCCCGACCCGAGTTCGGCAAACTGCTGCCCCAGTATCAGCACGGTTGCAAGGCCCAGCACCACCCCGACCACAGCTCCGATCGCCGCATCGAGCGTGACGGAGCGCTGGAAAATGCCCGCAATCTGGGCATCTGTCCCGCCAAGGTGATGAATAATTTCAATCGTTTCGCGATTGCTGCCCAATGCCGATCTTGCAGCCAGCCAGACTGCCGCCAGACCCGCCAGCGCGAGCAGGGCGATCAGTGCCAGGGACAGCCATTGCAGCGAACGGATGGCGGCAAATACCGGTTGCAGCCAGCGCGACTGGGCATCGACCAGTGCAGACGGCGCGACCGTGACAAGTCGGTTTTGTATCGCGGGCAACGCCTTATCCGATGCAGCGCCGCGCAGGGTCACATCAATCAGCGCAGGAATGGCGATAGGGTCGCTGGCACTATCGCCAGTTGCCACATCACCCATCCACGGCTTCAGCAGTTCTTCCAGTTCCTTGTCCGGCACGCGCTGGGCACTGGCGACTTGCGGCATGTCCCGCAAGACGGAGAGAGCCGCCTCTGCCTGCCTGTTTCGTGCCGGGATAGAGGCATTCACTATCTGTACAGTCACGGCCCCGGAAACCGCCCCCCGCGCAGCGCCCGCCACGTTGGACAAGGCCAGCCCGCCTGCTGCCGCCACGGTCGTCAACATGATCATGATGGCAATGACCCACGGCATTGGCCCGCCCAGCCGCGCCTGCGGCAACAATTGTTGGCCGCGCTCCCCGCTCGGAAATGCAAACCGCCGCGATAGCGCCGTTGCCAAAGATCCCACTCTGGCGTTCATACCGCCCCCACGTCGCGCCTTGGCGGATAGCGCAAGGCCCCCGTCGGATCGGTCAGTCGTCCCTTGTCGAGCCGCATAATCAGCGATTCCGGGACTTTTTTCAGCAAATGCAGATCGTGCGTGGCGACAACGACAGTCGTGCCAAGGCGATTCAGTGCCTCGAACAGACGCAAAAGTTTAACCGCCATTTCCGGGTCCACGTTGCCGGTCGGCTCGTCCGCGATCAGCATGTCAGGTCGCCCGATAACCGCACGCGCAATCGCAACCCGTTGCTGTTCCCCGCCCGACAGCGTTGCCGGACGCGCGTCGGCGCGATCCGTCAGCCCGACCCAGTCCAGCATTTCCGAGACGGGCTTTTGCAAATCCTCATCCGCCACGCCCGCCACGCGCAGCGGTAACGCAACATTGTCGAAAGCCGACAAGTGCCCGACAAGCCGGAAATCCTGGAACACGACCCCCAGGCGCCGCCGAAACGATGGCAGCCGGGCGCGCGGCAGGGTAATGACATCCGTCCCGAACATGCGGATCATCCCGCGTGAAGGTCTTTGCGCGAGATAGAGCAGGCGCAGCAGCGATGTTTTCCCCGCGCCGCTCGCCCCGGTCAGAAAATAGAAGCTGCCGGGGTAAAGCGTGAAGGAAAGGTCGCCCAGCACTTCCTTGCCGGTGCCGTAACGCAACCCGACATTGTCAAACTGGACAATGGCATTCTGCGAGCGGTTCATGATCGGCAAACAACCGCCAACATGCGCCAAAACGGCACCGGGCTTGATTGCATCAGGACGTTTCGGCCTCTCATCGCGTCTGGCTATACGCATTGCTTTCAGGCTTGGGAACCATTCTTGCGGGCAATTTACGACACGCGTACTGCCCCTTCGCGCCCCCGATATACGCCACAATGTGGATAAAGGGCCGCCGCAAGCCTTTGGATGCGTGTCGACTCTTGTTGGCGGGCGCTCCTCGTGCTTAACCTTCGCTCCATGATTATTGCCTGCCCCGCCTGCGCAACGCGTTATGTGGTGCCCGATAGCGCAATCGGGGTCGAAGGGCGGACAGTGCGCTGCGCAAAATGCGGGCACAGCTGGTTTCAGGACGGACCGGAACTGGCGCCACGGCCAGCCCCGCCTCCGCCACCACCTGCGCCGCCGGCGGAACCTGAAAGCACGCCCGAAACCGCGCCCACGGTTGCGGCACCTGATCCCGTGGGCGGCGATACACAGCCCCGCGCGGACGCCATACCCGAAAGCAACGCTCCCGCAGCCGAGCCAGAACCGGAACCTGAGGAAGCGCCCGAAACCGATTACGTTTACGACGACGGGGCCGAAGAATACTCCCAGTTCGAATATGAACCGCCCTTCCGCCCGCGTCGGAACAAACTCAAAATTCTCTCGATCGCTGCGGGGGTCTTCGCCGCTGTTGCGCTCGCGCTGGCAGCAGCAGTCAGCTACTGGGGCCTGCCGGACTGGGTGCCGGTCAGTCGCCCGACCTTTGCGCTGGCCCAGCCCGACCTCGTGCTCGAGTTTCCGCCCGGCAAACAGGATCGACGGACTCTGCCCAACGGTACCGAGTTTTTTGGCGCAAGTGGTGTTGTCACCAATGTCGGCCAGACTGCGCGGCCAGTTCCCCCGATCCTGATTGTGCTGCGCGACGCCCGCGACCGGATTGTCTATAGCTGGGAAGTCGCCCCTCCCAAAACGAGCCTCGCGCCAGGCGAAAGCATCACGGTCAACGAAGCGGTAACAGATGTCCCCAAGTCAGCCAAATTCGCCGAGATCGGCTGGAAACCTGACTGATCAGCCAGCAGCGGCTATAAGCGTTTCGTGAAAAGGTTGAATCGGTGGAAACGCCATAGTCTTTTGATTTCGCGCCTTTCCTGGCCGAAAAGTCTATCAACTTCTTCTCGAAATGCTTTAGCTGAACTCCAGCAAAAGGCGTCCGTCGGGTGCCTTGCGTTGTGATGACGCCAGGTTGGTGGCTTCATCCAGATTATCCACTTCCGATTTTATCAGGGCAGTGGTCGCGGTGAAGCTGACACGCTCCATCCGCACGATCCTGACCTGCGCAGTCGCAACAACAGCAACCTGTGAGGCCGGGGCGGCAGTGGCGGAAAGAACAATGGCGGCCAGAATGCTCATGCCGTTGGAGTTGACGAAAAATTTACCCTTTTCACAAGGGAATTGTTGATCTTGTCCCCCGCGGGGACGGGTTCGGGCCTGATACCGACCAGATGAAATGTCGATCAGGCAAGAAGGGTGCTTGCGGGAGGCAAACGGAGTTGCTAAGGGCGCGCTCCTACCCCGCAGGGACCGTCCTGGTCCTTGTCGATTTTGCGGTCGTGGCGGAACTGGTAGACGCGCAACGTTGAGGTCGTTGTGGGCTAACGCCCGTGGAAG
>JAGREQ010000208.1 GCA_020446465.1 Novosphingobium sp.
CGAGCGGGGCCATGTCTGTCAGCTTGATAAAGCCCAGCTTGAGGCTTGGCTTTTCGATCGCGCCGTCCACGGCTGCAGCCGCCACGGTATCACTGCCCGCATCGCTTTTTGAGCCGCACCCGGCAAGCGCAACGCCCGCCAGCAGCGCCACGATAACCCCGCGCCTGTCCAGTCGAAGACCCCTGAAACCTTGCATCGAATACCGTTCCCCACATCAGGACAACACAAAAAAGCCGCCACGAACGGTCTCCACTGGAGAACCTGATCGGGCGGCGACGTTGCCACGTTGTAAATAGTGCGACCGACAATGTCTTTGGCGCATCCGTCCTTGGATGCAACTTTGCCGGACAAGATGCTGCTTAACTGATTCGGCTCTCGCAAGCAAAGGGTATTTTGCACTGCACCATAAAAAATCTGGTCATGGGAGGCTTTCAAGATAGGCCCGGATATGGTCCGGATCAAAGCTCGGTCCATCAAAAAATGTGTTTTCTCCCAATATGATAGAACCAGATTGCGCCCCCACCGGCGTAGGCCGTGACAAGCTGCCTTCAACCTTGGAGCTTGCGCCGGGCAAGCTGTCCCCCAGCCCTTTTAGTGCACTGCGGTAAACATCGGGGCGAAACACTGCCCCCGCCAGCCGGGCGTCGGCATCGCTGTATTCCAGCCCATCCCAGCGCACCATCTGGCTATAGAGCCACTGCGCCTGGCTGATCCACGGGAAGTTTGCAGCTTCCCGGTGCTGGAACATGAAATCGGAATAATAGACCGCCGGATGCCCTTTTTTGAGCACGAGCCGATCTGAAATGGCGCGCATGATCAGGGCGGCGTCCTGGTCGAGATATTCGCGGCGCGCCAGAATCGCGGCGTTGGTTTCCCAGTTTTCCTCTCGCACGAAATGTTCGCCTGCCTTGCGCATCGCGCGAATAAGCGCTTCGGCCTCTGCCCGTTTTTCCTCCAGTGTGGAGGCACGGAACGCCAGCACTTTTTCAACGCCGCGCCGCCATATCTGTGCCGTGGCAAGGCCGATCACGCCCACGCCGCGTTCCACGCAGACACTGTTCCACGGCTCGCCCACGCAGGCTCCGTCGATCTCGCCACCGGCCAGCGCATCGGCAATAAAGGGTGGGGCAACCGTTGTAATCTCGACGTCGCGGTCAGGCACGATGCCACATGCTGCAAGCCAGTAGCGCAGCTTGTAATTGTGGCTGGAATAGCGGTGCACAACGCCAAACCGCAGTTGCCGCCCGGCTTCCCGACGCGTTGTGGCAAGGGCGCGCAACTTCGTGCCAAGCTCGGCCGGGTCCGGTAGCGCATCGCCAAGCCCCAGTTGGATGGCAAGGTCCAGACCAAAGGTGATCGCATTGCCGTTCAAACCCAGCACAAACGGTGTCGCGAGCGGTTGCGCGGGCCGTCCCCTTCCCAGCGTGGTGGCAATAGTCAGCGGTGCAATCAGATGCGCCGCGTCCGTATGGGCGTAAAGCAACCTGTCGAGCACGGTTGCCCATGAAACGTCGCGCACGAAATCAAGCGTCAGCTTTTCTTCTTCCGCAAACCCATGTTCGTGCGCCAGTATCGGCAGGCAGGCATCGACAAGGGGGAGAAAGCCGATTGTAAGATGCAGGTTCATGTCTTTGCCCCGTCCACAGCGCCGCCCCCACCGCCAGCGCCCATCAATTCGTGCGCCGTCACCAGCGCTTCTGCGATTTGTGCAATCTTGCGGCTGGAGGACATCGCCTTGCGGCGCAGCTCTCCATAGGCTTCAGGTTCACTCAGGCCGCGGCTGTCCATCAATATCCGCTTGGCGCGATCAATCATTTCGCGGTCGGCCAGCTTGCCTTTCGCTTCGGCAAGGTCAGCTTCCAGCCGTGCAAACGCATTGAAGCGACGCACAGCAAGGTCCATCAGCGGACGGATGCGACTGGCCGACAGACCATCGACGACATAGGCCGAAACGCCTGCATCGATCGACGCACCGATGGCATCATCGTCGCTTTCATCGACAAACATGGCGATGGGCTTCGACAAGGCCCGGCTTACGGCGAAATACTCTTCCAGCACGTCGCGCGAGGGGTTGCCTAGATCGATCAGAACAACGTCCGGCTCCAGCTTTGCCAATTGCGCGAGAAGCGCCTTGCGCTCGGTCAGAACGAAGATTTCGCAATCGACCAGCTCAGCGAGGCCATCCTCGATAATCGAGGCGCGCACAGTGCTTTCATCGACGATGGCAATCCGCATGAACGCCTTTGTGCACCGCAGCAGAATATTTTGCAACGCCGCGCGTTGCGTTGGTAAATCGGCGCGTCAACGTTCTGACAGCCGCACCCCAAGACTACTTTTTATCATTATTTTTTGCTGCTTATAAGCCAATCATATCAGCAAAACATGCCAGCGCGCGGCGAATTACGCGATCACCGCCGGGAAGCCCTTTCCGCATCGTGGCAAGACCATGAATCAGCCCTGCCGCTTCGATCAAATGTGTTTCAACCCCTCGCTCCGCCATACGCGCGGCGAGCATGCGGCCCTGGTCTCGCAACGGGTCCAGCCCGGCAGTCAGCACGACTGCCGGTGGCAAGTTGTCGGGGAGTGGATGAAGCAAGGGCGAAACGTCACGATGCCCCCTGTCTGCCTCTTGCGGAAGATAATCGTTGATAAACCGGTCCATCAACCGACGGTCCAGCAAATACCCTTCGGCAAATTCGGCGTAAGAGCCTTTCTCCGGGCTTGTGCAATCCGTAACCGGATAGATCAGCAACTGGCCAACCACACTTTCCCGGCCGAGCGATGCAGCCATGTGATAGGCAAGATTACCCCCTGCACTGTCCCCTGCAACGGCGATCGCGGTCACTGGCGCCTCAAGCTCCGGAGGCCCGTTGAGAACAAATCGCGCCGCCGCGAGGCAATCCTCGTGCGCTGCTGGAAAGGCGTGTTCCGGTGCCAGCCGGTAATCAACCGCCACCACGCGCAAGCCGGTAGCACCGGCAATCAGGGCACATATAGAATCGTGCGTTCCAAGATCGCCAATCACCCAGCCCCCGCCGTGCGCATAGACGATCACCGGCCCTGCCTTGGCCTCACCGGGGAAATAGGCGCGCAAGGGACAAGCCGGCCCCTCAAAATCCAGCGTCCTTATCGAGGTATCGGCGGGCTCATCGAACATCTCGCCAAGCACATGATATACCGCCCGCGCGTCCCCAGCCGGGATTTCGGCAAGGTGCGGCCCCGGTTGCGCCGCCAGCAGTTCGAGCAGAGAGGCGGTTTCGGGCAAAACAAACGGCCCGCCCATTACTTCGCACCGCCTTCCTGTTTCTGAAGCAGTTTTGCACGAGTGCCGACATAGGCCCGAATATCCTCAACGTCCGCATCGCTATAGTAATCGGAAAAGCTGATCATGCCATGCTGCTTCAAGGCACCTCCAGCCACAATCAGTTTCCAGGCTTCGGCGCTCGACAACGCACCGGACCGGCGCAGATCGGGCGCAACACCGCTCGAAATGGCGCCCGGACCATGGCAGGCCCAGCAATCCTGGGCGAACAGCTTGTCACCCTTGGCGATTTGCGCAGGGGTAAATTGATCGGCGGGCGGGTTCGCCGGACCAGCTTCGGGTCGCACGATCTTCGGCATGGCAGCCTTGCCCCCCAGTTTGAAGACATAGAGCCGACCATTCGGCCTTGGGCCTGGATTGTCATTATAGGCCGACGTCAACGCGTAGGCTCCGCCATAGCCCGCTGCAACGGCAAGATATTGTTCGCCGTCCACAGCGTAAGTCACAGGGGGGGCAATAATGGCGATCCCGAGGTTGACGGTCCACAGCACCTTGCCGCTGTCGGCAGCAAAGGCACGCAGATCACCTTTGGTATCACCCTGGAAGACAAGGTTCCCCGCAGTCGCCAATGTGCCACCGTTCCAGGGTTCGGAATATTCGAAGCCCCATGCTTCCTGTTGTTTGACCGGATCCCAGGCGATGAGGCGCCCGCTCAACATTGCACGGACATTCTTGAACGCCGCCGGATCGTCAGACGGGGCAGCCCCTGCCCCTTTGATAGCCAGATTCCAGCGTCCGGGCCGAAACTTGAACGGAGCCTTGTCATCCTCATAGCCGAAGAGGGCCCGGTGCGCGGGGATATAGACCAGCCCCGTTTGCGGGCTGAACGCCATCGGATGCCAGTTATGCGCACCCAATGCGCCGGGAATAGCGACATAGGCGCCATCGTCATACCGTGCCTTGGGGTCTTCTATCGGGCGCCCCGTCTTTAGATCATACCCTGTGGCCCAGTTCACATCGACATAGTTCTTCGCCGAAATAAGCTTGCCATCTGTCCGGTCCAGCACAAAGAAAAAGCCGTTTTTGGGAGCCTGCATCAGCACCTTGCGCGGCTGACCATCAATGTTGAGCGTCGCCAGGGTAATCTGCTGGGTGGCGGTGTAGTCCCAGCTTTCGCCCGGCGTTTCCTGATAATGCCAGAGATATTCGCCCGTATCCGGATCAAGCGCAACAATCGAAGACAGGAACAGGTTGTCGCCCTTGCCCTCACTGCGGACCTTGTGGTTCCACGGACTTCCGTTTCCGACACCAATA
>JAGREQ010000020.1 GCA_020446465.1 Novosphingobium sp.
AGTTCGGTGTAGTCGTCGATGCGCTGGAACAGGAACGGCATGGCCTTGTTCCAGAAGTTGCAGGCGGCCACCACCAGCAGCCGGTAAGCCTCGCCTTGCGGGTCGCGGCTGGCCTCTATTACCTGGGGAATGCCCGATCCGCGCGCTTCGGGCGCATAGTGACGCGTAAGGGCCGCAACCAGAACGAACACAAGCACTGTCCAGCCTGCCGCCAGATAAGGATCGTCAGCCGCAAGCCCCGAATAGAGACCCTGCGCAATATCACCCATTTGCGCAAAAGCGACAGCAACCAGCCCGACCATCAACGCGCCCAGCAATGAGGCGGACCGTCGGCGCCAGTCTGACATTTGCAGCGCATCTTCCGGCATCAGGCCCTGTGCCCGGTTCAAGAATTTGCGCATGTTCGCCATGGCTCGTGCCCTATAGCAGTGACTGCGCGCCGTCCATGCCCCTGCTCAGGAATTGGCAGCGTCACGATTCATAAAACCAAACAGAAACCTGAACGCCAGCCCAACAACGTGGTTCACGTTCAGGACAGGGCGAATCGGCTAAACCAGCAATCACAGGGCCGTTCCCACTCGACGGACCACCGTTTTGTTGGAGTATGTGAGATGTCGTTGAACTTTCTATTAAAGTCGAGTGGGCTTGCTGCACTTGCGATTTGCATGTCGGCCACAGCCTTGCCCGAAACGACTTTCGCGGCTGACAGCGATGCACGCGGAAGCTGGAGCCAGCGCGGCAATGAAGCCCGCGCTGCCCGTGTCGAGCGGCGCGGCGATATGCGCGCACAGCGGATCGACCGCCGCACTGAAAATCGGGCCAGCCGCGTCGAGCGTCGGGGTGACGTGCGCGCCGAGCGCGTCCAGAACCGGACGAATAACGCCTCCCCCCGCGTTGAACGCTGGGGCGATCAGCGCTCTGCCCAGATTGACCGTCGCAGCGAAAACCGCGCAAGCCGGATTGAGCGCCGCGGGGACCGCCGCGTGGAACGGGTCGATAAACGCAGTGATCGCGTTGCCAGCCGGATAGACAATCGCAACCGCACTTATTCGGACAGCACGCGTAATCGCGGCTATGTGTCCGGCGACCGGACTAACCGGGATCAGCGTTATTCAAGAACGCAACGCGACTGGCGTAACGATAGCTGGCGCGACGGGCGCGATTATCGCAGCGGCTATCGCGATGGCCAACGCGATCACCGCCAGTGGGATCGCAAGTGGCGCAGCAACAGCCGTTACAACTGGTACAATTACCGGAACAATCACCGGCATATTTACCGGATGGGCCGTTATTATGCGCCTTACCACGGCTACAGCTATCGCAGGCTGAGCATCGGGTTCTATCTTGGCTCGCTATTCTATTCGAGCCGTTACTGGATCGACGATCCGTGGCAGTATCGTCTGCCCGAAGTCTATGGTCCCTACCGCTGGGTCCGTTATTATGACGATGCCCTGCTGGTTGACACCTACAGTGGCGAAGTGGTGGACGTGATCTACGACTTCTTCTGGTGATGTTAGAACCGGTTTCTGCCGGGAGAGTGGCCCGGCAGACATGGGCCAGGCCCTGAAATATGGATAAGGCCCGCTGAAGCCCCCGTCTTTGACCCGGCGGGGGCTTTTTCCTGATCAGATAAGGATTATTATTCGCCCTGACGTTTGCCGAATGGCAGCATCCGCAAAACCGTTCCGTCGCGGTCGAACAGCTGGTGTTTCCACGCACCGACAACATGCAGAACAAACAGCGCCAGCATCGCATTGGCGAAGACTTCGTGGACGCCTTCCAGGGTTTCATGCGCATCGTGGTTCTTCGCCATCGTCATGCCGGGGAAGTCAAACAGCCCGAACATGCTGATATCGTATCCGCCAGTCCCGGTCTGAACCATGAAATACCCGCTGAGGGGCAAACCAAGCATCAGGACATAGAACAGCTTGTGCACGATCTGGGCCAGCACCCTTTCCCATTTGGCGTGGTTCGGATTGGGCGGCGGGGGCTTGTGCATCAGGCGCCAGATGATCCGCAGCACTGTCAGGATCAGCACGGTCATGCCAATGGCAAGGTGCGTGCCCATCAGGGCCTGTTCCTCAGCCTTGGGCAAGCCTTCGGCAACTTGCGCGATAATCCAGTTGGCAATGATGCACAGGGCAATCAGCCAGTGGAGAACTATCGCAACGTGGGAGTATTTCTGCTGCACAGCGGCAGCCTGTTCGTGCATTTCCATCTTTTCAGCTTTCTCCTGCCCGGCTTGTCCGGCTGCTCGCAGACTAACGGCCGGTCTTGCGCAATCAAGGGGTTGATTTTAAGCAATCGCTGCAATGGCCCTGTTCAAACGATCCGGCAAAACATCGCCCGACCAGAAAGCTCTCGCCCGATTGGGTGAGGCAGTGCGGGCGCGTCTGGCTGAAAACCCGCATGTGCACACACTTCCGGGCAAAAATGCCGAAATCTTCGCTGTCGGAAAGTTTCTGGAACCGGGTGAATGTTTTCGCCTGCGCGCCATGATCGACAGTGTGGCAAAGCCATCCACGCTCTATGCTTCCAGCAAAGTCGATCCGACATATCGCACCAGTTATTCCGGCAATCTCGATCGCACGGATTCGATGGTCATTTCCGTCGAACGGCGAATCGATGATCTCCTGGGGATAGAACCGGCATGGGGTGAAGCGATACAGGGCCAACGCTATACGCAGGGGCAGGAATATCGCCAGCACCATGACTGGTTCCATGACCGGCAGGCTTACTGGAAAGTTGAAAAGAAACGCGGTGGGCAGCGTAGCTGGACGGCGATGATCTATCTCAACAATGTGGACGAAGGTGGTGAGACAGACTTTCCACTTGCCGGGTTTGAAGTGACACCGGAAGAAGGCGCACTGCTCATCTGGAACAATGCCGATGTCGATGGTTCACCTAACCCCAACACGATCCACACGGCCAAGCCCGTGGTGCAAGGCACCAAATATGTGATGACCAAGTGGTATCGCACCCGCAAATGGGGGTAAGGTCGCGGTCAGTTAGCGCATTTCGAGAAAAAGTTGATAGACTTTTTCGGTTAAGAAATGCGGCAAATCAAAAGACTATAGCGTTTCGTCCGATTCGACCTTTTCACGAAACGCTATAGCTCATGACTTGGCCGATTATCGCGCCAACGCCTCTGCAATCAGCTTGCGTGAATTGGCAACGCCGTAAAGCGCGATGAAACTGCCCATGCGCGGCCCCTGTGCCGACCCCAGCAAGGTTTCATAAAGCGCGCGAAACCAGTCACGCAAGTTTTCAAAGCCATGCGCTTCATCCTTGCCGATTTCATAGACAGCCGTCTGGATGTCTTCTGCCGGCGTGTGTTCTGCCATGCCCGCCAGCACTGAATCGAGCGTCTTCAACGCTGCTGCCTCATTAGGCGTAGGCGCGCGCTTCTGGAGCGTGGGGGCGACAAAATCCCGGTTATAGGCCAGCGCCGTTGTCACCAGTTCGGCCAGTTCGGGGTGGGCGTCGGGCGATGCATTTTCGATGTAGTTGCCGAGGTAAGACCAGACCTGATCCGCATTGGCCCCGGCACCCAGCACGCCAACCAGGTTGAGCAGCAAACCATATGTAACAGGCAGCTTGTCCCCTGCCCCCTTGCGCGAAGGGTCGGTAACGCCCAGCAAGTGCCAGACAGGATTGCCCAGTTGCTTGTCCAGATCCTGTTCGGCCAGCCGTTCCCTGAATTGCCAGTAATCATCAACCGCGCGCGGAATCACGCCGCTGTGCAGGCTCTTCGCACTCTTGGGATTGGGAAAGATATAAAATCCCAGTGAATCGTCGCTGCCATATGTCAGCCACTGTTCGATCGTCAGGCCGTTGCCTTTCGATTTGGAGATTTTCTCTCCTTTCTCGTCAAGGAACAGTTCGTAGATCAGGCCTTCGGGCTTCCTGCCGCCCAGAACCTTGGCAATCCGGCCCGACTGCACGCCGCTGTCGGTCAGATCCTTGCCATACATTTCATAGTCGACGCCGAGGGCAACCCACCGCATCGCCCAGTCGACCTTCCATTGCAGCTTGGCATGGCCGCCAAGGATCGACTGTTCGACCACGTCGCCGTTCTCATCCGTAAAGCGCACCATGCCGCTGTCGGCATCGACCACTTCCACCGGCACCTGCAATGCCGCGCCCGTGATCGGGCTAACCGGCAGGACGGGCGAATAGGTCTTGCGCCGTTCTTCGCGCAAAGTCGGCAGCATGATGTCCATGATCGCATCATAGCCGCGCAGCACACCGCGCAAGGCATCATCGAACGCGCCTGAATTGTAACGCTCGCTGGCCGACACGAATTCGTATTCGAATTCAAAGCGATCGAGAAAATCGCGCAGCATCGCGTTGTTGTGATGCGCAAAACTTTCAAACTTTCCGAACGGGTCGGGAATACGACTGAGCGGCTTGTGCAGGTTTTCTTCCAGCAATTGCTGGTTCGGCACATTGTCCGGCACCTTGCGCAGCCCGTCCATATCGTCGCTGAAAGCGACCAGCCGCGTGGGCGCGCCGCCCGTCAGTGCCTCGTAAGCACGGCGGACCAGCGTTGTGCGCAGCACTTCCTGAAAGGTGCCGATATGCGGCAGCCCCGATGGGCCATAGCCAGTTTCGAACAGAACAGGTTCGCCACCCGGCTTGCCTTGCGGATAGCGTTTCACCAGCTTGCGCGCTTCCTCGAAAGGCCAGGCCTTGGAAACCCGCGCAGCTTCAATCAATGCATTGTCGCTCATAGCTTGCGCCTTTCGCGAACTAATGCGGTTTTCGCAAGTGCGAAGTCATCAGTGGGGTGAGTGCTGGCACCCGGAACCGGAGCGGCAATTATACATTCCTCTCCTGCACCCATGGCTTGCCCGGCTTGGCAGTTACGGTCTGCCCGTGCATGGGCACCATGACCGTTTACCCACATATTGAACGCGTTATGGACGGGTTCATACTTGCGGTGCAAAGTGCTTGGTGGATAGCTAAGCGGCGTGACTTGCCAAGGAAGGTTTTAACGAGTGAGCGTTTCGACGATTACCCTTGCAGTATTGCTTGCCGGCGCAGGTCAGGCGCCGATACCCGATCAATCTGCACCGCACATTGATGCACGCCCGGTCGAAGTTGCAGTGCAGGCGCCAACAGATGCGGCTGTGCGCCCGCAAACCACAGTCACCCGCCCCGTCACTATTGCCGTTGCCACACGTGAGGGCGACGCTCGCGCGGACAATGTCTATTTGGCGCAAGCAACCACTGACGAGGCTGCAACGCCATCAGACGGGCTGCCTGCAAACCCGGCAGCGCCCGCCAGTGCAACGCCGACTGAGCCTGCACCGGAGGAAAACGAGGCGGCAACCGTTAGTGCGGAAGCGCAACCAGAAACGCAAAAGGCTGACGACTCCGGCGTGATTGTTGTCACGGGCGATACCGGGCCTCCGCCTGGCGATCCGCTGGAAGGTGTCAATCTCGTCACTTATGAAACAGTCCAGGCTGTCGACAAGGCCATCGTCGCGCCAGTGGCCAAGGGATATAAATCCGGCCTTCCCAAACCAGTGCGCGATGGCGTTCACAATGCGCTCAACAACCTGGATGAGCCGGTGGTTTTTCTGAACTTCCTGCTCCAGTTCAAGATCGGCAAGGCGTTTGAAACGCTGGGCCGCTTTGCCATCAATTCCACGCTTGGGCTGGCCGGGCTGATCGACATTGCCAAACGCGAACCGTTTTATCTGCCGCGTCGCAAGAACGGCTTTGGCTATACGCTCGGCTATTATGGGGTCGACACCGGGCCTTATTTCTATCTGCCGTTGATCGGCCCGACAACCTTGCGGGATGTATTCGGCAGGATCACAGACCTTTCGGTCCTGCCCGTGGCTGCGGGCAAGCCTTTTTCCGATCCTGTTTACGCGCTGGGCAAGGGCACGCTGTCCTCGCTCGATGACAGGGTGGAAATGGACGATGTCATCATCAGGATACAGGACAGCGTCGATCCTTACGCCACAATGCGCGAATACTATCTGACCAAACGCGCTGCGGAAATCGACGTGCTGAAAGGCAAGCGCGACAATGCGGATATCTCGCTGGATGATCTGGAAAACTATATCCCGCTCAATGAAAAGGTAAAAACCACCAGCGGTCCGCAAACACAGGAACCTGACACGGACGAAACTGCACCACAGCAACCGCCTGAAAGTGAAAATACTGCCCCGCCGGAAGCAAGCAATACCACTGCCCCGCAAGCCGTCCCTGCCGAGTAAATCCCGCCCCCGGTGACCCGTCGGACCAGCTTGTCGGGGAACAGAAAGCGTCGCGTTACGTTCCTCTGGTAATCTCAACAGGGGGACCGCGTGAATTACATAAAGACGTTGCAGGCTGAACTTCATTCAATGGCAATCGGCATGATCCAGTCCTTGCCAAGCCTTGCCATTGCACTGGTTATTCTGATCGTGACATGGATTCTTGCACGCTCGGCGGTGCGGATTGCAGCACGGATCACCCGCCGCGCCGAATTGCGCGATGATCTGAAGCAGCTGGTCGAAACACTCACCAGACTGACGATCTGGATTGTCGGCATCGTCATTGCGCTGACAGTCGCCATCCCCAGCTTTACGCCCGCAGGAGCCTTCGCCGGACTGGGCGTGGGCGCGCTGGCGATCGGTTTTGCCTTTCAGGATATTTTCGAAAACTTCCTCGCCGGTGTGCTGATTATGCTGCGTGACAAGATGCGTATTGGCGACGTGGTGGAATGCGAAGGCATCATGGGCAAGGTCGAACATACCTCCTTGCGCGAAACGCATATCCGCCACCTTTCCAACGAATTGACAGTCGTGCCCAATTCCTTGCTGTTCAAGAACCCGGTTAAGATCCTGACAGACGATGTCATGCGCCGGAATGAACTTGTCGTGGGCGTGTCCTATGACACTGATCTTGATCACGCGCTGAAGGTGATCCGCGATACGCTGGGAGCCACTCCGGAAATCAGCAAGGACCGGCCCATCGACGTCTTCGCGCAGGAGTTCAACGCCAGCTCGGTCGATTTTCTGGTGCGGTTCTGGTGTGATTCCCGCCCCCGCGATCTGCGCGAAACAAAAAGCATTGTCATCATGGCGATCAAACGCGCGCTGGATGAGGCAAAGATCGAGATTCCCTTCCCGTATGTCACCCACACTTTCAAGCAGAGCGTCCCTGTCGAAAAGGTCAGGGACGAACACGAAGCTGCGTGAACGGTGAAGCGACAACGGGATAACTGCCGCTGCGCCCTGTTACCCGCCGCCGGGGTGTTCTAGGCAGCGTGGATGCAGCCGCAGCCCCTTGCCCTTCCAGCGCTCCACGCCAGCCATGCCGGGTGTTGGCTGCGCGGTGGAGCCGACCTCGTCGAGGCGGGAGCGACACGCGGCATTGGCAAGGGCGAGGCGATCATGGCGGTCGCCGATACCCCGCACCTCCTGCTCAATGCCCCGCTGGTGGCCGTGCGACTGGGCTACCCCGACCTTTCCGGGCTGGACCTGCTGGAACTGTTCGCCTTCATTTCCCCCGCGCGTTTTGTAACGCCGACGCCCAAAGGCGTGGCCCATGCGCTGAACCTGCCTGAACCGGCAGACGACGCGGCTGTCCCTGCATTCCTGCAACAGGCCGCTGGCGAGCTTCTTGCCACATGCGAAAGTGACGACTGGTCCGAGCGAAGCGGCGCATGGAGCACGCTGCAATCGCTCACCCGCTTGCGCTGGGCCTGGGCGCCGATCATCGCCCCCCACATTCGCCAGCCGGAACAGGCTGAACGCTGGCTGTTTTCGCGCCTGCCGGAATGGGATGATGCCCCACCACGCCCCCAGCCAGCGCAAGTCATTCTGGAAGACAAGGACGTGGAAAGCCAGTTGTCCCGCCTTACCGGGTCAGGGGCCGAACAACGCGAAGGCCAGCGCCTCTATGCGAAGGCTGCTGCCGGGGTCTTTGCACCGCGCGAAACCCGCGGTGCGCCAACAGTGCTGCTGGCACAGGCAGGAACCGGCATCGGCAAGACGCTGGGCTATCTCGCCCCGGCATCGCTGTGGGCAGAACGCGCGCAAGGCACGGTGTGGGTTTCGACATATACCAAGAACCTCCAGCGCCAGCTTCGCACTGAAAGCGCCCGCGCCTGGCCCGAACGGCGGGCAGATGGCTCGCGCCCGGTAGTCGTCCGCAAGGGACGCGAAAACTACCTGTGCCTGCTGAATCTCGAAGACGCGTTGCAAGGCGGCTTTGGCGGACGGGCGGCCGTGCTTGCCCAGCTTGTCGCGCGCTGGGCAGCCTATACCCGCGATGGGGATATGATTGGCGGTGACTTGCCCGGCTGGCTTGGCACCCTGTTCCGCCAGCGGGGCATTACCTCGCTGACAGACAGGCGCGGTGAATGCGTCTATGCTGGCTGCCCGCATTACCGCAAATGCTTCATCGAACGGGCAACGCGCGCCTCTGCCCAGGCCGATCTGGTCATTGCCAATCACGCGCTGGTCATGGTCAATGCCGCGCGGGCGGGATTCGGGCCGGACAGCGATCACACGCAGCGCCCCACCCGCATTATCTTTGACGAAGGCCACCACGTCTTCGATGCTGCGGATTCCACATTTGCCACTGCGCTTAGCGGTAGCGAAACGATCGAACTGCGCCGCTGGGTCATCGGGCCAGAGCGCAACAACCGCGGGCGACGGCGCGGACTTTCCGCCCGCCTGGCCGATGTCGCCAGTTATGACGATGTCGCCGGACGCGCCGTGGCAGAAGCGGTGCGCGCGGCAGAGGCTCTGCCATCGGACGGCTGGTTGCAACGGCTTCACGACAATGAACCGAGCGGCCCTGTGGAAGACCTGCTCGCCGCCGTCAGGGCGCTGACCTACGCACGCGATGAAAGCGCAACGGACAAGGCCGGACAGGAAGCGGGCTATGGCCTGGAAACCGAGGTGGCCAATCTCGATGGCGATTTCATCGAACGCGCAGGCGCGGCGCAGGATGCACTGGCCGCTTTGCGTCGCCCCCTGATGCAGCTTCTCGCCCGGCTGGATGCCTTGCAGGAAGACCCGCCCGACTGGCTCGACCCGCAAGGGCGCAACAGGATCGAAGGCGCGCGCCATTCGCTCGGCTGGCGAATCGATACACTTGCCGCGTGGGAGGCCCTGCTTGACAGGTTGGGCGGCGTTTCGGGCGATGGCAGCCGCACCAGCGATTTCGTGGACTGGCTGGCGGTCGATCGCGCCAATGCCCGCGAATACGATGTTGGCATCCATCGCCACTGGCTCGATCCGTCAAAGCCCTTCGCCCATGTCGTGCTGGAAGGGGCGCACGGGGTCATGCTGACCAGCGCGACCCTGTGCGGACGGGGCGCCGAAGGCGAAGACTGGCGCACCGCCATCGCCCGAAGCGGCACAGACCATATCAGCGTGGCACCGCGTCTGGTCGCTGCTGAAAGCCCCTTTGATTACGCACGGCAGGCCGAAGTCCTGATCGTGACAGACGTGAAACGCGGCGACATCCCGGCCCTTGCCGGTGCCTATGCCCGCATTGTCGAGGCATCGGGCGGCGGCGTCCTTGGCCTGTTCACTGCCATAAGGCGGCTACGCGCGGTGCATGGCCGGATCGTTGACAGGCTCGCGCGCGAAGGGCTTGCGCTTTTCGCCCAGCATGTCGACCCGATCGACACGGGCACGCTGGTCGATATCTTTCGCGACGATCCAGCCGCCTCGCTGTTCGGCACCGATGCCCTGCGCGATGGCGTGGACGTCCCCGGCGAATCCCTGCGCTGTGTAGTCATGGAACAAGTGCCCTGGCCCAAGCCATCCATTCTCCACCGCGCCCGCCGGGCCGCATCCGACGGCGGCGGAAGCGCCTATGACGACCAGATCATCCGCGCACGACTGGCGCAGGCATTCGGTCGCCTGATTCGCAGCCGGAACGATTGTGGACACTTCATCGTTTTATCAGCAGCATTCCCCAGCCGCCTTCTCTCGGCCTTTCCTGCTGGCACACCTGTCATCAGGTTGACGCTGGATGAGGCTTTACAACGGATAACAACGGGTGTTTGCTCTGGGGATGACGGACATGCGGACAAAACCGCTCTTTCAGTGGAAAGGTGACAAGCGCAGCGTGAAAAGGCTCGGACTGTTCAGACATGCCAAATCTTCGTGGGAAGACATGGGAATGCGGGATTTCGACCGTGCGCTGAATGATCGCGGGCGGCGCGGGGCTGCGCTAATGGGGCGCCATATTGCCGATTACGGCGCGAAATGGGGAATGGTTCTGGCCAGCCCGGCTGTGCGGGTGCGCGAAACACTGGAAACGGCGCGCTCCGCCATGAACGATGCACTGCCGGCAACCATTTGGGATGAACGGATCTATCTTGCTCCGGCAGAAGTGATGATCGACGTAACGCGTGAAAAAGCCAGCGCGGCGGATGTCGAATCGGTCCTGCTTTGCGGCCATAATCCCGGCCTGCACGAACTGGTGTTCGATCTTGTCCGTGATGATGGCGATTGCCCACTTCTGGACCGCATCACCGGGAAGTTTCCGACTGCCGCTTTTGCCGTGATAGAACTCGACATCGACGACTGGGCTGACCTTACCAGCGGTTGTGGCAAGCTGATACACCTTGCCCGCCCGCGTGATCTGGACCCCAGCCTTGGACCGGAGCGCGTGCGTTAAAGCATTTCGAGAAAAAGCTGACAGACTTTTTCGACCAGGAAATGCGGAAAATCGAAAGCCTATAGCGGTTCTTCCGATTCAACCTTTTTACGAAACACTATAGTATCTATGGATCGGAAACAGCCGTCGATCAGGAATTGAGCGCGTTTGCGAGGCGATTCCGGATCGCACGCAACTGCATGATAACGTCTGTTTCCATCTGATGCGAAGCGCCGCCCGGCACCGCATTGCTTCCCATTGAAATCGTCACAGAACCTGAATCAAAACTATCTGCAGCAAGGGGCGCGCCTGGTTCAGCAACCTTGCCCGCCTTCAGCGCCTTTGCAGCGCCGCGCAGGGTATAGCCTTCACGATTGACCAGCCGGTCGATCGACTGAACCAGTGCAACATCATCTGGCCGATAATATCGCCTGCCCCCGCTGCGTTTGAGCGGTTCAAGCATGGGAAACTGCTGCTCCCAATAGCGCAATATGTGGGGTGCAATACCCAGCGCCCTGGAAACCTCACCAATCGTGCGCAGCGCATCGGCGTCCTTGCCATCGGCAAAGCCGGTTGCGCCGGGATTGGTCATCCCTTCTGGATCCGTTCTTTCAGGATCTGGCTGGCGCGGAAGGTCATCACCCGGCGTGGAGTGATCGGCACTTCAACGCCAGTCTTGGGATTGCGACCGATACGTTCGCTCTTGTCGCGCAAAACGAATGTGCCGAAGCCCGATATCTTGACGTTTTCGCCTTTGGCCAATGCTTCGGACATATGATCCAGAATGGATTCGACCATTCCCAGCGATTCGGCGCGGGAGAAACCCATTTTACGGTTGATGGTTTCGGCGAGATCCGCCCGTGTCAAAGTTCCGACTGAACGCATCATCTTGCTGCTCCCCTTTGCCCGGAAATACAGTATATTACGACCCTGCCAAAAACCCTAATCATTTTCGTTCACATTACAATAGCAAGACGAAAACTATCGGATCGGACTATACGCGCAGCAGCGAGGCACCCCAGGTAAATCCGCCGCCCATGCCTTCCAGCATGACCAAATCGCCGGGCTTGATGCGGCCATCTTTTACAGCAATATCAAACGCCAGCGGCACGGATGCTGCGGAAGTGTTGGCGTGCTGATCGACTGTCTTGATGATCTTTTCAGCCGGAAGATCGAGCTTGCGCGCCGTGGCATCAAGAATGCGGGCATTGGCCTGATGGGGGACGACCCAATCCAGATCAGCCGCAGAAATACCTGCGCCTTCAAGAACTTCCAGAAGAACTTCAGACAGGTTCACAACTGCGTGACGGAAGACTTCGCGCCCCTTCATCCGCAGCTTACCTACTGTCTGCGTGGTGGACGGACCACCATCGACATAAAGCAGCGGGCCATGTTCCCCATCGGCATGGAGGCGTGTTGCAAGAACGCCGGGGCCATCTTCGGCAACTTCGACAGCTTCCAGTGCGAAAGCGCCCGCACCATCACCAAACAGAACGCAGGTCGTGCGATCTTCCCAGTCAACAATCCGGCTGAAAGTTTCTGCGCCGATGACCAGCGCGCGCTTTGCCATCCCGGTCCGCAGCATCGAGTCGGCCACGCCCAGTGCATAAAGAAAGCCCGTGCAAACCGCAGCCAGATCGAATGCAATCCCGCCATTGCAGCCCAGCGCGTGCTGAACCTTGGTCGCGGTGGCAGGGAAGGTATTATCCGGTGTCGCGGTCGCCAGCACGATCAGATCAACTGACCCAGGCTCGAAACCGGCGGCCTCCATGGCTGCGCGCGCGGCATCGGTCGCCAGTGTTGATGTGCTTTCGCCCTCGCCCGCGATATAGCGCTGGCGAATGCCAGTGCGCTCCACGATCCATTCGTCGCTGGTATCGACTTTGCCTGCCAGATCGGCATTGGTAACGACCTGTTTCGGCAAGGCTGAACCGGTACCGCGTAAAACCGCACGGATCATGCTAGAGCATCCCCTTTATGTGTTTCCGGGCCTCCGCGTGTATCATCCGGAAGTCCTTTAAGGCTGCCATGATCCAGCTCGGCAAGATCAGCGGCAATACGTTCAGTCAATTGTTCTTCCAGTATGCGGGCCGTAACGGCCACGGCATTGGAAACGCCAAGGGCATTCGCGCTGCCGTGGCTTTTCACCACGACACCGTTGAGGCCCAGAAAAACAGCGCCATTGTGATTATTGGGATCGAGATGATGGCGCAGCAATTCTGTCGCCGGGCGCGATACAAGAAACCCGATCTTGGAGCGCAGCGAACTGGTGAAAGCCGCGCGCAGAAGGTCCGTTACGAACCGGGCTGATCCTTCAATGGCCTTGAGCGCGATATTGCCGGAAAAGCCATCCGTCACCACCACGTCCACTTCGCCACGGTTGATCTTGTCCGCTTCGACAAAACCATCGAACTCAAGCGCAAGACCCGTTGCAGCGCGCAAACGGGCCGCTGCATCCTGCACTTCTTCGGTGCCCTTTATTTCTTCGGTTCCGATATTCAGCAGCCGGACGCGTGGACGGTCCCGCCCGGTCACAATGCGGGAATAGGCCGCCCCCATGATGGCAAACTGCACCAGGTTGCGTGCATCGCATTCCGTGTTGGCGCCAAGGTCCAGCATGACGACATCGTTGTCGCCCAGTGTAGGCAAGAGAGCGGCCAATGCCGGGCGGTCGATACCCGGCATCGTGCGCAGAGCCAGTTTCGACATTGCCATCAGCGCGCCGGTATTGCCTGCGCTTACTGCAGCGCCAGCATCGCCGCGCTTCACAGCGTCGATTGCCAGCCCCATGGAAGTCGTCTTGGCACGGCGCAGCGCCTGAGTCGGCTTTTCCTCACCGGAAACGACATCGTCGGCATGCAATATTTCCGACGCACCACGCATGTTGGGGTGTTTTTCAAGCGCACGCTTGATCCGTGTCTCATCCCCGACAAGCAGGAACTTGAACTGATCATGGTCACGACGGGCCAGCGCCGCGCCTTCAACCATCACGCGCACGCCTTCATCGCCGCCCATCGCGTCAACAGCGATACGCGGCAAAGTCATTGCAACCTGTCTCCGGCTTTCAGGGCTTAGAGCCCGACGGCGACGATCTCGCGCCCGTTGTAATGGCCGCAGGCTTCACAAAGGTTGTGCGGACGCTTCAGTTCACCACAGTTGGAGCATTCATGGAATGCCTCCACCTTGAGCGAGTCATGAGCGCGGCGGTTGCCCCGACGATGAGGCGATACTTTTCTCTTGGGGACAGCCATTTCGGCACCTGATCCTGCAAAATACGTTGTCTGAAACGGCCCCTAGGCGATCACCGTTGGATGCACAACCCCACAAGGGAGTGTCCATCGCATCAGCGCTGCCAGGGACGAAGGCGCGGCCTATAGCGAATTTTGCCGCTCTTGCAAGGCCCCACCGCCATGCCTATGCCTCCCCCAACAACAGGGAAGAGATTATTCGCCATGATTTTGCCCGTTACATTGACCACTGCCGCTGCTGCCGCATTCATTGCATTGTGGCTGATGATCCGCATCGGCCGGCTTCGGGCCGTGCACAAGGTCGCCCATGGTGATGGAGGCATCGCCATTATCGCCCGCCGGATGCGCGCGCAGATCAATTTCATTGAAACAGCGCCGATCATCCTCACGCTGATTGCTGCGATCGAACTGTCCGGCAAGGGCGGGCAATGGTTGATGTGGGTGTCCGCCATTTATGTCGTGGGGCGCATTCTTCACCCGCTGGGCATGGATCGCGAACAGACAAACGCCTTGCGCGGTGCAGGCGCCCTGATCTCAATGCTCACGCTTGTTGGCCTTGCTATTGTCGCTGTGTTGGTCGTTT
>JAGREQ010000209.1 GCA_020446465.1 Novosphingobium sp.
TTTCTGCGCGCCTTCGTCCATCATCCGCGCACCTGCCGCAAGCGCAGTGGGCCGAAAATCTCATCCTGCGCGATTTCGGCCTTACCCAGCCGTGCCAGTTCCAGCGCAGCGACGAAACTGGACGCAAGCGCAGACCGCTGCAAGCGCGGGTCACTGCCATGGGCGCTGGTCTGCCGTGGCAGAAATTCACGCAGTTCCATCCAGTCGAGCGCCATGCCGAGCATGGATGACACCCGGTCAAGCGCGGTTTCCAGCGTCATCACGGGGCGTTCGCGAACCATGTGGATGGCAGGGGCGGAACGCGCCTCCACCTGCCCATAGGCCTGCACCAGATCGAACCAGCTACACTGCCAGGCATTGCGTTTGTCCACACGCAGGCCTTCAGGCGCGCCGCGCTGGAATACATCGCGCCCCAGTCGGTCCCGCGCCATCAGCCGCGCCGCGGCCTCCCGCATGGCCCCCAGCCGCTGCAAGCGCAGCTGCAACCGCAAGGCCAGTTCTTCAGGGCTTGGGTCTTCCTGCTCTTCACGCGGCAAAAGCAGTGCGGATTTAAGATAGGCAAGCCATGCCGCCATCACCAGATAATCGGCCGCGACTTCCAGCTTCAGCGCCTCTGCCCGGTCAATATAGCCAAGATACTGGTCAACCAGTGCGAGGATGGAAATGGCTTTAAGATCAACCTTTTGTCGCCGCGCCAGGTCCAGCAGAAGATCGAGCGGACCTTCCCAGCCATCCAGTTCAAGATAAAGCGCAGTATCGGGGTTAGGTACCGTTCCGGGCGCCAGCCAGTCGGCGTTATCGGCTTCCTGCTCCGGCAGGTCCGACGCGCTGAACAGCAGGCCCTCGTCCTGGTTCATGCGGCAACCCCGGCACGCTCGAACAGAGCATCGCGCGTGGCGATGAGGTTCGCCTGCCGTTCTCTATCGCCTGCCCCCATCGCGCCCATAGCGGCAAGCGCACGGTCAAGCCGTGCAGCGCCTTCCCCATCCAGAGCCGGCAGAACATTGGCAATGCCGGCCATGTCGTCCATTTTCGCCCAGCAATTGAGCGCGATGTCGCACCCTGCGGCAATCGCCCGTTCAGCCCTTTGCGGCACGCTGCCCGACAGCGCCTCCATATCGAGATCGTCGGTCAGGAGCAGCCCGCCAAAGCCAATTCGCTTGCGGATAATTTCCTCGATCACGAATGGCGATTGCGTGGCCGGATTGTCCGCGTCCCACGCATTGAAAACCAGATGTCCGGTCATGCCCACAGACGCATCCCGCAAGGCATGAAAGGGGGCGATGTCCCATTCAAGCTCCGCATCTGATGCTGTCACTGTCGGCAGCGCCTTGTGCGTATCGACGCTCGTGCGTCCATGGCCGGGCATGTGTTTGACGCAACCGACCACCCCCGCTTGCCCAAGCCCTGCCAGAACCGCACGGCCCAGTGCCGCAACCCGCAGCGGTTCAGAACCAAGTGCGCGATCTCCGATCACGTCATGCGCGCCCGGCTGGCGCACATCCAGCAGCGGCAGGCAATCAACGCTGATGCCCACCTCGGCAAGATCCAGCGCCAGCGCTTCAGCATTGGCGCGCGTGGCCTCGATCGCGCTGGCAGGCGCAATATCGTAGAGTTTATCGAACACTTCACCGGCTGGAAACGCGAGCCACTGCGGCGGTTTCATTCTGGAAACCCGCCCGCCTTCCTGATCGATGCAGATAAACAGCCGATCGCGCCCATGGATGGCGCGCAATTCGTCCGTCAGTTGCCGCACCTGTTCGCGCGTTTCGATATTCCGGCCAAACAGGATGTAGCCCGCCGGATCGCTCTCAAGGAAAAGGGCCCGCTCGTCCGCGGTCAGGCTGGTCCCGGCAATGCCGAAAATAGCAGGCGTCATCATCTGTCAAGAGTCGCAGGAAACCCGCGCATTAGCAAGGTTTCCCGCGCTCTGGAATGTGGATAGGAACGCCTGGACGAAGTAACCTAGCGTTTGACCTGACAGGATGCGCCGTCGGCTTTCAGTCTGTCGCACAGGCTGTTGGCCGCAGCGACACTGGGGGCCATCGCCTGCAAGCGATAGACAGTGCCAATATCCGCTTGCCCTTCGACGATGCGATATTTGATGCCTTTCAACGCTTCATGCTGCCCATAAAGCAGGCTCCAGCCTTTTTCGGCCTGGCTCTTGGTCGAATAAGCGCCGACCTGCACCGGGATGCTGGTCGACGAAGTCGGGCTGGGCGCCGCCGGGGCCGCAACAGGCGGAGACAGCTTAGTCTCTGGCGTTTCCGAAGGCGTTGGCGCCGGCTTTGGCGCCGGCACGGCTGCAACCTTGCCTTCGGTTTCCTGCCCCTCACCAACCTTGAAACTGGCATCGCCGGTTCCGGCGAAAGTCTTTCCGCCCGGATCATCGGGCTTCACCTTGTACGGCCCGTCGGGCGCGGCAATCACGCTGCCATCAGGTTCCACATCGCTGGAGCCGGCGCGGTTGCTCGCCCACCAGATCCCGCCGATAATCGCAGCAAGCGCCAGCAACCCGAACAATGCAAAACCCACGATACGGGCCGTATCCGGGCCTTCGTCCGCCAGATCATCGTCCGATTCAAGCCACGGCAGCGCGCCATCATCATCATCGAAATCGAGCAAGGTATCGTCCGCCGCAGGATCAAGCCCGGCACCTTGTGTCATGGCATCATCGCCATGCGGATTTTCGCGGTCGCCCGTGTGGTCCACGCTCATTATCAAAGCTCCTCAACGGCCTCCACCCCAAGCAAGGCCAGTCCATTGCGTAGAACCTGCCCGATTTGCGCGGCAAGGAAAAGCCTTGCCCCGGTGAGCGCCTGATCCTGTGCCACAATGAGGCGTTTGTCAGGCTGGTCGTTACCAAGGTTCCAGTAAGCATGGAACGCGGCGGCCAGATCATGCAGGAAAAAGGCAATGCGGTGCGGTTCACGGGCATTGGCTGCGGCTTCGACAATACGCGGGAATTGCGCTGCGATCTTGACGAGGTCCAGTTCCTCCGCCCCCAGTGCATCGAGCGCATCTACTGATGGCGCAACACCTTCTGCCGCGCCTTTGCGAATGCTGGAGCTGATCCGCGCATGGGCATATTGCACGTAGAAAACCGGGTTGTCCTTTGACGCTTCGACCACTTTGGCAAAGTCGAAATCCATCTGCGCTTCGGGCTTGCGGGTGAGCATGGTGAAGCGCACCACGTCCTTGCCCACTTCGCGCACGACATCGGCCAGCGTGACGAAATTGCCTGACCGTTTCGACATTTTCACCGGCTCACCGCCGCGCAACAGCGCCACCATCTGCACCAGCTTGACGTCGAAGGGGATCGGACGCCCTGCCCCTTCGGTCAGTGCCGCCACGGCGGCCTTGATCCGCTTGACCGTGCCCGCATGGTCCGCGCCCCAGATGTCGATCAGCTCGTCCGCGCCTTCCGCTTTCTGGAAGTGGTAGGCAAGGTCAGCCCCGAAATAGGTCCATTTGCCATCGCTCTTCCTGATCGGGCGATCCTGATCGTCACCGAATTTGGTGGAGCGGAACAGCGGCAGTTCGACCGGTTCCCAGTCTTCCGGTGTCTTGCCCTTGGGCGCTTCCAGCATGCCGTCATAGACCAGATCATGCTGGCGCAGCCATGTTTCGGCCTCTTCCGGCTTGCCCGCCGCCTGCAATTCCGCCTCAGAGGCAAAGACGTCATGATGGATGCCCAGCAGCGCGAGATCGGCGCGGATCAGTTCCATCATCGCGGCTACGGCCCTGGCGCGGAACAGCGGCAGCCATTCCGCCTCGTCCTTACCAACGAATCCGTCACCCAGTTCCTTCGCCAGCGCTTCGCCAACAGGGATCAGATAATCGCCCGGATAGAGCCCTTCGGGGATTTCGCCAATATCCTCGCCCAGCGCTTCACGGTAGCGCAAATGCGCCGAGCGAGCGAGGACATCGACCTGCCCGCCAGCGTCATTGATGTAATATTCGCGCACCACCTTGTGCCCTGCCGCTTCGAGCAGGCTGGCGAGCGCATCGCCCACCACTGCGCCCCGGCAATGGCCCATATGCATGGGGCCGGTCGGGTTGGCAGAGACATATTCCACATTGACCGTGCGGCCCGCGCCCATGGCGGATTTGCCATAATCTGCGCCCAGCGCGGCAATCGCTGCCAGTTCTTCCCGCCATGCAGCATCTGAAAGGCGCAGATTTATGAAACCCGGCCCGGCTATCTCCGCGCCTTCCACGGCGGGATCGGCAGAGAGTTTCTCCACGATCTTGCCCGCCAGCTCGCGCGGATTGGTTTTGGCCTGCTTGGCCAGCACCATGGCGGCATTGGTGGCCAGATCGCCATGGCTGGGATCGCGCGGCGGCTCGACGGTTACATTGTTGCGCGGCGTACCGGCGGGCAGCGCGCCTTCTGCTTCCAGCGCAGCAAGCGCGGCATCGACCTTGGCCGCAAAGGCGGCATGGATTGTGCTGTATTCAGACATGCCAGCGCGACTAGCCGAAATGCGCGAAAGCGCAAGGCTTGCGCAGCAATCCCGGCCTAGAGCACTTTCCGACCAATCTGGATCATC
>JAGREQ010000210.1 GCA_020446465.1 Novosphingobium sp.
GGAATGGTAGACGCCGGGGACTTAAAATCCCCTGAGCTTTGCTCGTGCGGGTTCGAGTCCCGCCGCCCGCACCATTAAAGCATCTCAAGAAAAAGGTGAGAGACTTTTTCGGTTAAGAAATGCGGAAAATCAAAGGACTATAGCATTTCTGACGATCCAGCGTTTTTACGAAACGCTATAGGATTTCTGAGGATTTTCCCTCTTGTTATTCTGCTGCCTGGTTGAGCGCGTCGCGTTCTGCCAGTTGGCGATTCCACATTTCAGCGTAGAGTCCATCGGTCCGCAGCAGTTCGCCATGCGTGCCGCTTTCGGCCAGTCGGCCATGTTCCAGCACCAGGATTTTGTCCGCATCGGCAACGGTAGAAAGCCGGTGGGCGATCGAAATGCTGGTGCGGTTTTCCGAAACGCGGTGCAGCGTGGTGAGAATATCCTGTTCCGTGCGGGTATCGAGCGCGCTGGTCGCTTCATCCAGCAGCAGGATCGGCGGGTTCTTTACAAGTGTGCGGGCGATGGCGACGCGCTGTTTTTCGCCGCCGGATAGTTTAAGGCCGCGTTCACCCACGCGTGTATCGAAACCATCGGGCAAGCCCGTTATAAATGGCAGGATGGCAGCATCGCGGGCTGCCTGTTCGATCTCAGCGTGCGTTGCGCCATCGCGGCCATAAGCGATGTTGTATCCGATTGTGTCGTTGAACAGCACGGTGTCCTGCGGAACGATCCCGATAGCGGCGCGCAACGATTCCTGCGTGACCTGGCTGATGTCCTGCCCGTCGATCAGGATGCGCCCCTGTTGCGGGTCGTAAAACCGGAACAGCAGCCGCCCTATGGTGGATTTGCCCGCGCCCGATGGCCCGACAATTGCGACATGGCCGCCCGCTTCGACTTCAAAGCTCAACCCATACAGGATCGTGCGGTCGGGATCGTAACCAAAGACAACATTGTCAAACGTGACGCCGGGGCGGCGAATCATCAGTGCCGGGGCGCCGGAGATGTCGGAGACTTCGACAGGCGTATCCATCAGCTTGAACATTTCGGCCATGTCGATCAGACCTTGCCTGACGGTGCGATAGACCATGCCGAGCATGTCCAGCGGACGGAATAGCTGGGTGAGGTATGTATTCACGAACACAAGGTCGCCCACGGTCAGCTTGCCTTGTGACCAGCCCCAGACGGTATAGCCCATCGCGCCTGCCATCAGCAGATTGACAATAATTGCCTGCGCAATGTTGAGCAGGCCGAGGCTGTTCTCGCTCTTGACTGCGGCATCGGCATATTCGCGCGCGGCATCGGCATAGCGCGCCTCTTCGCGCGATTCGGCACTGAAGTATTTCACCGTTTCGTAATTCAGAAGCGAATCGACCGCCCGCGAAAGCGCCTTGCCGTCGAGCCGGTTCATCTTTGCCCGCAGCTCTGTGCGCCATTCGGTAATCCAGCGGGTTGCCAGTGCGTATGTCGCCACGGCCAGCGCGGTTGCCGCGACCAGATCCCAGCCAAAGCTGGTGTAGAAGATGACTGCAACGGCAAGCAGTTCGAGCGCGGTTGGCGCAATGTTGAACAGCAGGAAATAGAGCATGATATCGATGCTCTTTGTCCCGCGTTCGATAACCTTTGTGACTTCGCCCGTGCGGCGTGAAAGGTGAAAGCGCAGCGAGAGGTTGTGAAGACGGGAAAAGACGTTTTCCGCCAGTGCGCGCGTGGCATCCTGTCCGACCCGTTCGAACACCATGTTGCGCATATTATCGAAAGCGACCGCGGAAAAGCGCCCCAGCGCATAGGCCATGACAAAGGCCAGCGCGACCATCATGGCCTCGTTGCCGGCATTGGTCATCGTGTCGACCGCGCGCTTATATGCAAACGGCAGGGTCAGCGTGACGGCCTTGGCGGCGATCACGAAACCGAATGCGATAATGATGCGGCGCTTCAGTCGTGGTTCGTTATCGGGCCACAGATAAGGGATGAACCGGCGCAGCGTTTGCCAGCCGTCTTCGCGGCTGATGGTCTGTCCGTTTGAAAGATCGGGCGGCATGGGCCGCTATTTAGGGATTGTGTTCCGTAAATGGGAGGGGCGTTATTCCGATATCCGCACGGAGTTTGCAAAGGCTCCGGGGCGCAGGAAAAAATCGTCCATGTTCATATCGAACTTGCGTGCAAACCAGGCCATGCTGGCGGAAATGGCCGGCGCGTCTTCCCGGCACAGAACTTTGGGGTGGTAGCCGCCCGCTGCCCAATCAATATAGCGACGATCCGCCTCGATCCGATCACCGAAGCGACGGGCAAGGATCGTGGGCACCACGTGTTCGTCACAACATTGGGTGAAGCGCAGGCGCCCGGAAGCAAGCAGGCGCCGTGCATCGGTTCTGACCGTTTCGGCAATGTCGTATGGCAGGGAATACCAGCTGCTGCCCTTGACCCACGGGCCGCCGTGGTATGTGCTGCGGGCAAGGCCTGCGCTGTTCCACCAGTCGGAAGCAAGCCAGCTCAGCCGGGTTTGCGCACGCTCCACGTTTTCTGCGAGCCGGGGGAATTGGACGGAACGGAACTTGCGTTCGTCAAACCACCAGTGTTGCATCCGCTGCTGGTCTGCCTCCCCCCAGATCCGCGCGTAGGCGGGGCGGTTTACAGGTGAGGCAGCAATGTCGCGCGCCATTGTTGCGCGGCTTGCGATGGGCCAGTCGACGCCGCTGATAAGGTGATAATAGTCGAACGGGGCGCTAAGCGCGGCATCCAGCATCCGCACTTGCGCGGTGACTTGACTATGGTGGCCCCAGATCACTGCGGCAGGATGCTCGACCAGTTCCACGATGCCCGATGGGTGGTTCGCGAATTCATCGCGATTGTTCCGCCAGAGACTGGAACGGCGATCAAGATGCAGAACGATCCGGTCACCCGGTTCAGCGTCCGCGCTCAGCCGATCAAGCAGTGCGTGGAGCTGGGCATGCCCGGCGTGGGCCATGATGCCATAGACGAACTTCATCCGGCTGCTCGGGCGTGCAAGGCGCGCACCCGGGCCGTCGCATCTTCGGCCATCCCCCGAATCTCGCGATAGAGCGGATGATCCAGCAGCATCAGGACGATTAGCCAGAGAGCGACACCGCTAGTCGCGAGGATCACCAGCCATGCAAAGTTGATAGTTGCAAAGTCCTGCACGAGCAGCGCGACAATGCCGAGGGGGGCGATAGCCGCAAGTGTGGCGGCAGCGCTTGAAAGATATATGGGCAGAAGTTGTCGCGGATGAATGCCGGCGAGGCCGCAGACAAAGCGCATGTATATCGCCAGCCACACGATGCTATAGGCGATGCGTGATATGGCTGCAAAGTGCAACGATATGCCAGCGCCGATGAACAGCAGCAGCAATGATGCGCCGGTGTCCAGGATGTTGTATCCGATCAGCCTGTGCATTCGGCCACGTAGAATCCCCATCTCCACATGAAAGGGCAGGGCCACGAACAGTAGTTCGCTGATGGCGATCAGGCTGAGAATCGGGGCTGTGCCAGCCCATGCCGGACCAAACAGGAAATTGACGGTTGGGCCAGCGGCAATCGCAAGGCCCAGCATCGCGGGCCAGTTGGCGGCGGTAAAGCAGGCGACAACGCGCAAGTATGGCTCGGCCAGATCTTCTCCTTCGCGCTGAAGTCGCGCCATAGCGGGATAAAGCACGGCGCCGGCTGCACCTGATATCAGCATCCGCAATTGCTGCGTCAGACCGTTTGCGCGTGAAAACAGGCCCGTTGCAGTCAGGCTCAACATGCCGCCGATGACCAGATCGGCGGAACGCGACCCTGCCGCGCCGATTACGAACAGTGTGCTGCTTTTCGACCCGAAGTTCAAAACGGGCCTGATGCCATCGAATCGCAGGGGAAAGGGCAGGGCTGGCCGCAGGCTCTGGGCGACAACGGCTTTCACAAGCGCCGCACCAACCATGGCCCAGGCAAGGGATGATGATGAGAATCCAAGCCATGCAAGACCGATGGCGATTGCGGCCTGGGCAAGGGCAGACGACGTATTGATCGCGAACAGCCCGCGAAAAGCCATATCACGCGACATGAGAGCCATGGGAACGATCGCATAGGGCACGAAGACATAGCTCCCGGCAATTATCAGCAGAATCGGGGCCAACTCCTTGTGCCCATAGGCCCTTGCCATAGGCACGGCGGCAATCGCGATCACCACGCCGATCGTCAGGGCGAAGACAAGCGCGACGGAAGAGCAGCGGCGGATATCGTCACGCGTGACTTCCAGCATGTTCACCACAAATCGCGTCAGGCCGAAATCCTGCAGCAGCGAGATCAGCATGGCCGCCGCCAGCGCGATGGAAAACAGCCCCACTTCGGCTGGTGCGAGGAAGAATCGCGAAATTACGACCGAACTCACGAACTGGAGCGCAAAGCCTATATATTGTCCGCCGACTGACCATACAGCCGCATGGCGAACGCTCATCCCCTGGGGGCGCTCTTCGTATATGTCCTCAGCCTTGCTCATATCCGCCGCTCTTCAGGCGAAGGCCAGTGTCGCCGCAAGGCGGGCAGCGCGCACCGGCTCACCCAGCCGGGC
>JAGREQ010000211.1 GCA_020446465.1 Novosphingobium sp.
CAATGGCATTGCGCGCCAGCGTCAGCGCCGGTCCGTCAGACCCGCCGACAAGCTCCACCACGACATCGACATCGTCACGCGATGCCATGGCCGTCATGTCGTCTTCCCAGGCAAAGCGCGACAGATCGACACCGCGATCTTTCGTCCGGTCGCGCGCGCTGACGGCCACGATGCGGATGTCCCGCCCGGCACGGCGTGCAATCAAATCCCGGTTGGCATCCAGCAGGCGGATAAGCCCGGCACCGACTGTACCCAGCCCTGCCAATGCAATACGTAGCGGTTCGGCCATTCTTGCTCCCTTTCGCCGCGCGCCACTAGGCCATGCGAACGGGAATGACCAGAGCGGAAGCGATCAGATCGAAAAACCGCTCCGACGCGATCAACGCGCCATGATGCCACTGCGCGGACATGGGCCAAGCGCCCGGAGTATCAGGGCATAATCCGCACGTGCCTGCGTAATGGCCTCCTCACTCGCACCAAGGTTTGCGCCTGCCGGGATATGGGGCGGCAGTGAACAGGCAAGACGATGCCAGGCAAGTGTGTTGGGCGCTGGCGGACCTCCGGTGCCGTCGACAAGTTCGCCCCAGGCGACCCCCCACTGCGGGGCCATGCCGGGCCTGCGCACGATAGAAACCAGTGGCGCTTCCTGCGAATCGGTTACGAGAAACAGCTGGGTTTCTGATTCACCGGTCAAATTTCCGGGAACTGAAATTATGTCTCGCACGCCCCGCACGCGCGGCGGCGCATCGGGAGCCGCCATTTCATCGAGAATCGCCTGCAATTGCTGTAGCATCCCGGCACTTGCCGGAATTTGTGCAAAGGGGCTGACCAGTTGCAGATCACTCGGCTTTCCGGGGACTTCACGTGCAAACACAGCCACTTGCTCGCCTTTCAGGCTGCGTGTAGATCCATCAGACAATGCAGGAATATCAACGAGATAACGCACTGATTGCTTGACAGCAAGCGACCCGCGCATGGGCTGCTGCACTTGCCCCGCTATATATGCGCGCGCGTATCCGGGCCGCAGCCCAGGCGACCGCGCAGGTTCCAGAATCGCCTGTTTGCGAATCTTTATCACAGCAATATCCGATGCTTCGTCGGCAAGATCGACAAGGTCGGCGTATGTCGCATTTGCACTGGCAGGCATGGTTTGCCCGACCATCGCAGGTTCACGGCTTGCCATTTGTGCATAGAGCGGCGCCATCCCCCAGGTTGCCGCAATCCCGGCCATACAAACGGAGCAAAACCGCTTTACTTTCATAACTATATCATCCTGACCAAATGGGCAGCCCTCTGTCAGGTGGACACGCCGCTGTTCCACCCTCTATCACAGAGGCCGTTTGAACTGCCAGTTAACAGCGAAGAGTCCACAAAGGGTTTGCGCTCCCCCATCTTCGCGGTTAAAGACCCGAAAAAACCGGGTGATCAAACTCGGCGGTTCTGGTTAATCCTCGTATGAGGGTTTCGATTTTGCACTTTGGCATCATCGACAAGGACCAAGATTTCAATTCTTGCGCAACGATCCGGTTTTCCGGACGCGGCGCGCCCCCGGACTGTCCCGGGATGACGTTATGGAGTGATGTGACTGAATGGCTTACGCTGACCAACAGACCAGCGGCAACCGCGTTGTCGTGCTGATCATCGTTGCGCTGTTGCACGTCGCACTCGCCTACGGACTGATTACCGGCCTCGCTTTCGAGGCGGTGAAGAAAGTTGCAGAGCGCGTGACGACTATCGACATCGAAGAGGAAAAACCGCCGGAAGAACCGCCGCCGCCGCCGCCTGAACGGGTTGAAGCGCCGCCGCCGGTTGCGCCGCCGCCGCCGATCAGGATCGCTACGGCTCCGCCGAAGATCGAAACGGTGCAGACGCCGCCGCCGCCAGCTCCGGTTCTGGCTATACCAACCGCGCCGCCGCCGCCGCCGCCGCCAAAGTTCACGCCCAAGCCCCCGCAGCCCAAGGGCATGAACCGCTGGGCCGCGCGTATTCAGGAGAATTATCCGACCCGCGCCGTTCGTGAAGGAACGGAAGGCACCGTCGGTGTCCGGGTATCTGTCGATGCTGGCGGGCGCGTTCAATCCTGCAGCGTCACCAGTTCCAGCGGATCGTCTGATCTGGATGATGCCGCGTGCAAGGGGATGGAGCGTTACGCGCGCTTCGATCCGGCTACTGACGGTAACGGCGAAGCCACATCCGGCAGCTATTCGACGCGAATTGTTTACAGGCTCAATTAATCGAGATGCGGCTTCCAGTTCTGGCCGGAAGCCGCGACTTTTTGCACCGTTTGATTCAACTTTGATTTCCTGAGAGGACTACCCGCATGCTTATTGACATTCTTGCCGCAGCTACCGAAGCGGCACCGCAGAACAAGTTCGGCTTTGCCGAGGCGCTGGAACAGGGCGGCTTCGTTGCTTACGCAACCGTCGCAATCCTGGGTATCATGTCGTTCGGCTCGTTCTACATCCTGTTCACCAAGCTCGTCGAACAGACGAAGATCCTTAACCAAGGCAAGGAAGTCCGTTCATCCTTCTGGCGCGCGCCCACCCTGCGTGACGGCGCCCAGAAGCTTGGCAAAAACACCGCTTACCGTCAGATCGTCGACGACGCGATGGCTGCTGAAGAAGAGCACCAGAAGATGAGCGACGCCCTCGAAGGCCACGAATGGATGCACGGTTCGATCCAGCGTTCTGAATCAGCCATCAATGCAAAGCTCGCTGGTGGCCTGCCGTTCCTCGCCACTGTCGGTGCTACTGCACCGTTCATCGGTCTGTTCGGTACGGTTGTCGGTATTTACCGCGCACTGATCAACATCGGCCTCGCCGGCTCTGCCTCGATCGACAAGGTCGCTGGCCCGGTTGGTGAAGCTCTCATCATGACCGCGCTTGGTCTTCTCGTCGCTGTTCCGGCCGTTCTTGCCTACAACTGGCTCCAGTCGCGCAACAAGCGTATCGCTGGTGAGATCGAAGGCTTCTCCACTGCGGTTCTGGCGAACATCTCGTCCAAGGGCGCTGTGAAGCCGACAGTCGCTGCAGCACCTGCTGCCAAGCCCGCAGCAAAGCCTGCCGCACCTGCGCCGAAGAAGGCCTGAACCACGGTTCAGTAAACAGCCTTGCGGAGCGGGATCCGGCATGCGGGCACACCCGCTCCGCACATGAAGTGAAGTTTAGGATAGGATAACGGACAATGGCCATTTCGACGGGCGGAGGCGGCGCGGATAGCCCGATGTCTGACATTAACACCACGCCCCTCGTGGACGTGATGCTGGTGTTGCTCATCATCTTCCTCATCGCGGTTCCGGTTGCGATCCAGACAGTCGAGAAATTGCAGATTCCGATTCTCGTTTCGAAAGAATCGCAGGATAAGGTCGAGAACCTTCTGCTGACTGTGACAACCACAGACACACAGGGCCGCACAGCGGGCGATCCTGGCTACGAAGGGTCTTCGCGCTACGGTCAGTGCCGGGTGTATTTCAACAATATCACACCGGTCGACTCTCAGGAACTTTACGACAAGGCATTCCAGCGCCTTGACGGCATCGTGAAGCGCGAAGGCGGCATCGAAGCGATCATGGCAGACCCGGAAAAGATTCCGCAGGTTCATATTCGCGGTGACGTTCGTGCACCGTGGCGCTGTGTTGCCGGTGCGATCTACAATGTTCAGGCCGCTGGGTATCCCACTGTCGGCTTCATCTCCAACCCTGTCGATCCCAACGGCTAAGCCGGGGATCAGACAGCAGGTTGCGAGCCAGTATTCAGGAGTAAGTTCACATGGCAATGTCAGGCGGCAAGGACGATGGCGAGCCGATGATGGAAATGAACACGACGCCGTTGATCGACGTCATGCTTGTTCTGCTCATCATGTTTATTATTACAATTCCGGTTGCAACCCATTCGGTTGATATCGACCTTCCGTCGGGTGAAAATCCTCCGCCAGACGTGATTGTCCAGACCGAAAAGAACAAGGTTGTTCTCTCGACTGACAACAAGGTCCGGTGGAATGGCGATGAGGTCAACACTGGCCAGCTCGTCACTCTCCTGAAGGAAACAACCGAAATGCCAGTTGAACCGGAACTGCAGTTCGAGCCGGAAGAAAACGCCAGCTATGACCTGTCAGCACGCGTGCTGAACATCATCAAAGGCTCCGGTGTGACCAAATTCGGCTTTGTCGGCAACGAGAAGTATTCTGCCTTCGGCAAGGCACCGAACGGCAACTGATATTTTGCAGCGAACGGACGGAAATCCGCTCGCTTCGCAACGATCAAGGGGCGGCGAAAGCCGTCCCCTTTTTTTGTGCTTTGTGCAATGGCTGCAACCCTACGCAAACGGCGGGCACTGCCTCAACTATGCGATATGACATCTGGCCCCATGGCATAGTGTCAGAACAAAAAATGGCGTAGGTCCATGAATGGCTCACTGCCTCACGCCACGCAGCCGGAACATGATCGTTGACGGCAGCCCCATGGGGTTAGGTCCGGAGCAGAAAATTGCACCTGAGGAATGGACAAAAAAAAAACCCGGACGGAAAGCCGGCAGGGCCACGAAGGTA
>JAGREQ010000212.1 GCA_020446465.1 Novosphingobium sp.
ATTTTCCGCCAGTGTCATTTCGGCACGCGCCTTTGCGCCGATGCCGCGATTGCTGGACTTGTCAGCGCGCTTTTCCACAGCAGAAACGCTTTGGCTGTTGCCCAAAGGCCGCTCTGCCGCGCAAGATTTGGCCAGCTTGCCCAAAGCAATGCGTGACATGTTCCACGTGGAACAGTCGTTGACCGACGCTGCTTCGGGAATTGTGTTAGGTTCTCTCGCTGGAAAGACGGAGCGCACACGATGATCCGTATTGCAATTGCCAACCAGAAGGGTGGGGTCGGCAAGACCACGACCGCCATCAACATTGCCACCGCCATGGCTGCGGCGGGCTGGAAAACCTTGCTGATTGATCTCGATCCACAAGGCAACGCATCAACCGGAATTGGCATTGATGCCTCTGCGCGGGATTGCTCCAGCTATAATCTGCTGGTCGATCAGCTTCCGCTTGCCGAATGTATTGTTCCAAGCGCCATTCCGCAGTTGGATGTCGTGCCAGCGACGGTCGATCTGAGTGGTGCGGAAGTTGAACTGGTCACGGTTGATGGCCGGAGTGACAGGCTGCGGACTGCGCTTCAGGGGTATCAGGGCCACGATATATGCTTCATCGATTGCCCGCCATCGCTCGGACTTTTGACGCTGAACGCGCTGACCGCTGTCGATACGCTTCTGGTTCCGTTGCAGTGCGAGTTTTTTGCACTGGAGGGGCTTAGCCAGCTTCTGCAAACGGTTGAGCGGGTTCAACAGCGTTTCAACCCTGATCTTGGCATTATCGGCGTTGTCCTCACCATGTTTGACCGTCGTAACCGCTTGACGGATCAGGTGGCTGACGACGTGCGATCATGCCTTGGCGGGCTGGTTTTTGATGAAGTGATCCCGCGCAATGTGCGTTTGTCCGAAGCACCGAGCCACGGTCTGCCGGCGCTCGTTTATGATCACAATTGCCCTGGCAGCAGGGCCTATATGGGCCTTGCGCGCGAACTGATTGCCCGCCTGCCACAGGAAAGGAAAGCTGCATGACCGATAAATCCGTGGCACACACGAGCGACGAAGGCGGAACGGCTGTGCGCGCACCGGTCAAGCGCAAGGCTTCCGGTCTTGGCCGCGGGTTAGGGGCCTTGTTGGGTGAGGCCAGGCGCGAAGAGCCGCTCGTTAGCCGTGGCACGGAGCGTGGCGTCGCTGATGGCGATGCACAAGCCAGCAATGGCGCAATGCCAGCAACCGGCGTCGCGATGTTGCGGGTTTCGGCAATTACGCCGCACCCTGATCAGCCCCGGCGGCATTTTGATGAGGACGCGTTAAGCGAACTCGCAGCGTCGATTGCGACTCGCCTCGTTATCCAGCCGGTTATCGTGCGGCCACATGGCGGCGGTTTTCAACTGGTTGCGGGGGAACGCCGCTGGCGCGCAGCCCAACAGGCGCAAGTTCATGAAATCCCCGCAATCATTCGTGATCTGGCGGATCGCGATGTCATGGCGCTCGCGCTGATTGAAAATATCCAGCGGGAAGACCTGAACCCGATCGAAGAGGCGCGGGCCTTTCATCGTCTGGCCGAATATGAAGACCTGAATCAGACTGAAATTGCGGAACTGGTCGACAAGTCGCGCAGCCATGTTGCGAATCTCATGCGTTTGCTGACTCTGCCTGAGAAGGTCATCGAACATATCGAGGCAGGGCGACTGTCCATGGGCCATGCGCGCGCTCTTATCGGGCACGAGGCTGCCGCCGAGCTGGCGGAAGAAGCGATAGCTCGCAAACTTTCCGTGCGCGATGTCGAGAAAAAGATTCGCCTGCTGAAAGACCCTGGCGGAGCAGGGCAGCCGCGCCGCCATGCCCGGCCTGCGCGTAATCCCACGGACAATGCCGACATTGCAGCCGTGCAGAATCACCTTGAAGAATTTCTTGGTCTTGCGGTCCGTATTAATACGGATGCCGATCCGCGATCGGGCGCCGTTGTCATACGATACCGCACGCTCGATCAATTAGACCTTATTTGTCAGAGGCTTACGGGCGGAGATATCTAGTAATAGTTAACGAAATCCGGTTGCATTATTAACCATCTTTGCGAGCAAAACCTGAATGGTCCTTACCTAAAAACGAGGCTGCGACATCGGGGAACTACCTATGTCTGCGAGGCGCCTGGGGGGCACCTCTCGTGATTCGCTTGGAAGGGACCAAAGCAACATGATTAAATCGTTTCGTCTGGGCGCCGCTGGCGCTGCTATCGTTGCCGCGCTCGGCATGTCGTCCATGGCACACGCCGCTGCCCAGGATACGGCAACCGCGCAGGTTGAAATTCTCGGCGCGCTGACGCTGACTGCCGATACCGCTCTCGACTTCGGGCAGATTGCTGTAAACGGTGCGGGTACGGCCACGTTGAATCCGACCACCAGCAACGTCACCTGCACGGCAAACCTGATTTGCGTGGGCACTCCGGCTGCTGCTGACTTCACAGTTACGGGCACCACCGATGCAACAGTTGGTGTCACTCTGCCGACAACCACTGTGACGCTGAATGGCCCGAACGGTGACACGATCTCTCTTGCTTCGTTCACGACCGATTCGTCGACAGTGACACTGACTGGCGGTAGCGGCGGGTTCTCCGTCGGCGGTCAGCTGACGATAGCCAATGGTATCAGTGCCGGCAATTACAGCGGCACGTTTAACGTGTCGGTCGAATATAACTGATCAACATGATTGCAGGGCCGGTCTTTATCGGCGCTGCATCTGAATAGCGAAGGGGCTGCATCCACCAGGGGTGCGGCCTTTTTCGTATCCGGGAACTGGAGCGCGACCGGCTGCCCAGCGCAAAATCATCATTTATGCGATCTTAACCTTGTTTGACTAGGTAATCCGGGAAACCACCTAGCCGCGCGTTTGCGGCTCGTTAACCGGAGAGATCGCCCGCATGGTTCTGTCGGCTTGCGCATTTCGCATTACCAAACAATCCGTTCTCGCTGCCCTGTGCGCCAGCGCCACAATGTTCTCTTCCGCGCCGGCGATGGCGCAGGGGGATCTGCTGATCGCGCCGACGCGGGTCATTCTTGACGGGCGTCGCGGCGAACAGATCGTTCTGAGCAATATCGGCGACAAGGAGGCCACTTACCGGATCGGTCTGGAACTGCGCCGCATGAACCCGGATGGCAGCCTGAGTGATGTTGAGCCGGAAAATGCGACAGATGCGGAAAAGGCTGCGCTGGACATGGTTCGCTATGCGCCGCGCCGCGTCACTCTGCCGCCCAGTCAGCCACAATCGATCAGGGTTAATGCGCGACCTGGGCCGGATCTTCCTGATGGGGAATACCGTGTCCACATGTCGTTCAACGCGATTCCGGATGCAACGCCCGTAACGCCGGAAACCAGCCAGGCTGCTGCTGCGAGCGGGGGTATATCAATTGAACTGATCCCGATTTACGGCATCACGATTCCCCTTATCGTTCGCAAGGGGCGGGTGGAGGCTGTTGCAGGCATTGATTCGCCCCGCATCCGACAGACTGCCCAAGGTTCTGAGCTGGAAGTCCATCTTTCGCGAACCGGCATGGCGTCAACATACGGCGAACTGCGGGTAATTGCGCCGGGCAAGAGCGACCCTGTATTTCTGGCAAGGGGCATCGCGATCTACCCCGAATTGGATGGGCGAAAGCTGACATTCTCGCTCACTCCAGAACAGGCCGCTGCGCTGCACGGGCCTGTAACCATTGAATATCGTGAAATGCCCGAAGCGGGCGGTGGCGTCATGGCCTCCCTGCAGGCCAACCTGCCGTAAGGCGGTCGAAAGCCCGGAAAGCAGGCCTGGCACGATGTCCCTGTTCCGCCAACGCACAAAAGGCGCCGTCGCGACAATCGCGGCGGCGTTTGCTGCGCTTGCGGGGGCGGGCGCAGCGTACGCACAACCCTGGCAGCCACAGGATGATGATGCGCTGTTGCTGCAGGTGCGCACTGGCAAATATGTTCTGACGGGCGATATTCGTGGCTACATGACGCCAGGCGGTGTTTGCGTCGATTTTGCCGATACTGTGCAGTCGCTCGATCTTGCTGTGCGCGTTGACAAGAAGTCGCGCCGCGCAACTGGCTGGATTTTTGAAGAATCCCATCGCTTCACGCTCGATCTTGAATCGAATACAGTACAAAACGTGAACAATTCGCGGGCGTTGGGGAAAATGGACATTGTCGATACGCCCGAAGGCTGGTGTGTCGATACAAAAGTCCTGTCATCCTGGCTGGGCGTCACCTTGCGCCCGGACCTTTTCAACTCGATGCTCGTGCTGGAAAGTGACAGGGAACTGCCGTTCATTGCCGCGATTGAACGGAAAAGTCGTGCGGCGCGACTTCGCCCAAAACGGGTGGCGTTCGACCTTGCACAATTGCCACAGGCCGATGTGCCATATCAGGCGTGGCGCACGCCGGCAGTCGATGCTGTGGTCCGTTTCAAGTTCGAGAATCGGCCCGACAAGGGCACCAGCCTTGAAAAACGCTATGAAATCCTTGCGAGTGGTGAGGCGCTGGGGGCGAGCTATGACGCGCGCCTT
>JAGREQ010000213.1 GCA_020446465.1 Novosphingobium sp.
TGCCATTGATGAGGATGGCGCGAACGAAGCGTTGGCCAAACGCCGCGACAAGAGCCTTGAAACCGTTGGCGTCCGGGTGATGCGGATCAAGGCGAGCGACATTCTTGAAAACATGGACGCCGTGCTCCAGCGGATCACCGCCGGAATGCGTATGCGTATTGCAGACAAGCAGGCCGCCCGCCGTGAACACCAGCGTAACAGCGCCCCGCGTCGGGAGCGCCGTAGCTGATGCGCCGGATAATTTTCTCAGGCGGCCGAGGCGAACGCCAGCATGACTGCGGCCCCGCCAAGCAGTCCGAGTTTGATCATGGACGGGTTTTCGCCATAAGCAAAAATGCCGATCAGGATCGCGCCGCCAATGACCAGCAAAGTGATGACAGGCACCATGAAGCCCAGATCAATGCCCGATGCGATCAGTTTGGCCATGCAATATATGCCGATTGCATAGCCGGCAAAGACAAGCACCGACGGCCAGAGCCGGGTCATCCCGTTGGTCAGCGGCAGGATCGAAACACCCGCCGCCTGAAAGATAGCTGCGCCCAGAAACAAGGCGATCGTGCCGCCAGATACATTGCCCATCCCGCTCTCCTGAAATGTTCTTTTGGAATCGACGGACGTGGCAATGTTTTGCGGTCCGGGCAAGCGAAACCGGATGAGCCACAGTGGGGCCGTGCCACTGCCCCTTTGGCCATTGTGAATCGATGAAAACGGAAAGAGTGAATGCTCAAGATTGAAAACCTTCATGCCACAGTTGCGGACAAGCCGATTCTCAAAGGGCTTTCGCTCACCATCAAGGCGGGGCAAATCCACGCGATCATGGGGCCAAATGGCGCTGGCAAATCGACGTTGTCCTATGTGCTGGGTGGTCGGCCCGGATACGAGGTGACGCAAGGTTCGGTGACGTTTGACGGGCAGGATCTGCTGGCGCTGGACCCGCACGAACGCGCCGCTGCGGGGCTATTCCTTGGTTTTCAGTATCCGGTGGAAATCCCCGGTGTTTCCAATGTGCAGTTCTTGCGGGAAGCGGCCAATTCCCAGCGCAAGCAGCGTGGCGAAGCAGAACTTTCCGGTGGTGACTTCCTCAAGCTCGCCAAGGAAAAGGCCGGCTTGCTCCGCATGGATATGGAAATGCTGAAGCGCAACGTGAATGTCGGCTTTTCCGGTGGAGAGAAAAAGCGCGCGGAAATGGTGCAGATGGGCATTCTCGACCCGAAACTTGCCATTCTGGACGAGACGGATTCGGGCCTTGATATCGATGCGCTGCGGATCGTGGGCGACGGGATCAACGCAATCATGCGTAAACCCGACAAGGCCGTGTTGCTCATCACGCATTACCAACGTCTGCTCGATTACGTGAAGCCGGATGTCGTCCATGTTCTTGCCGATGGCCGGATCGTCAAAAGCGGTGGACCGGAACTCGCGCTGGAGCTGGAGCGCGAAGGGTATGAGGCAGTCGTTGCATGAGCGCGCTCGCTGCCATCCCTACCACGCATGACGAGGATTGGCGCTACGCCGATGCCGCAGTGCTTGCCACGTTGACGCCGGATAAACTGGCGAACTGGAAGACCGTGGATATCGCTCCCGGCAAAACGCAGCGTCACACGATGGTCGTCGGCAGTGCTGCGCCGGAATTGCATCGCATCCGTATCCAGGTGGCAGAAGGCGCGCGGGCAGAAATGTTCGTGGTCAACAATGGTGCAGCCTATACGCGGGTCGAGGTCGAAGTGCGGCTGGCCAAGGGTGCTCATTTTGAGTTTGGCGGCGTGACGATTGGAGGTGGCGATGCCACGCGCGAATTTGTGACGCGGGTCGATCATGCCGAACCCGAAGCGACATCCAGCCAGATCATCCGGTCAGTGCACTGGGGGCAGGCGATCGGTAATTTCCTTGGCCGGATCGAAGTCGCGCGCGATGCACAAAAGACGGATGCCGAGCAGAACTTCCGCGCCATTCTGCTGGAAAAGGGCGCTTCGGCCAATACCAAGCCGGAGCTGGAAATCTTCGCTGACGATGTGAAGTGCGCGCATGGTGCGGCTATCGGCCAACTCGACCAGCAGGCCGCGTTCTACATGGCGGCGCGCGGGTTGCCGCCCGAAGTGGCGCGCAAGCTCCTGGTGCAGGCCTTCGTGGCCGATGCGTTCACGGCGATGGGTGAAGATGGTGAAAGCGCGCGTTTGCTGGATACAGCGCTCGCCACATTGGGGGAGGCCGCGCTTTGAGCGATATGTCCACCCTCACACGACAGGCTGATTTTCCGGGGCTGCTGACGCGCGAAGGCGCACCCTGGCATTATCTCGATACGGCTGCGACAGCACAGAAACCGCAAGTTGTGATTGACGCCATGGCGCGCGCGCTGGGGGCGGATTATGCCACCGTCCACCGCGGGGTCTATGCGCGCAGTGCGGAAATGACGCTGGCGTTCGAGGCGGCACGGCGGCGCGTTGCCACATTTATCGGCGGTGCCGAAGATGAAGTCGTGTTCGTGCGCGGCGCGACAGAGGCCATCAATCTTGTCGCGCAAACCTGGGGCCTGACCAATCTCAAGGCCGGAGATCGCATCCTGCTTTCCGTGTTGGAGCACCACTCCAACATCGTGCCTTGGCAACTGTTGCAGGATCGGACGGGCGTAGAAATTGACGTCTGCCCGCTGACCGATGATGGGCGGATTGATCTTGATGCGGCAGAAAGGATGCTGACCCCGGCGCACAAGCTGGTGGCGCTGGCGCATGTTTCCAACGTGCTTGGCTCCATGCTTGATGTGCGGCGTGCGGCTGATCTGGCGCATGGCGTGGGGGCAAAATTGCTGGTCGATGGCTGTCAGGCTGCGCCTCGTTTGCCGGTTGATGTTGCGGCGCTCGATTGCGATTTTTACGTCTTTTCGGGGCACAAGTTATACGGTCCTACTGGCATCGGCGTGCTTTGGGCGCGCAAGGACATTCTCGATTCCATGCCGCCCTGGCACGGGGGCGGGTCGATGATTGACCGCGTGACTTTCGCCAGAACGACCTATGCCCCGCCTCCGCAGCGGTTCGAGGCAGGAACGCCCGCGATTGCGGAGGCTGTCGCGCTCCATGCGGCGATTGATTACGTCGAAGCGGTCGGGCTGAAGGCAGCCCATGCACATGAAATGGCGCTGGTGGAGCGTACGCGCGAAGAACTGCGTCGGCGTAATGACATTCGCCTGTTCGGGCCGGAAGACAGCGCCGGGATTGTCAGCTTTGCAATGGATGGCGTGCATCCGCATGACCTCGGCACCATTCTCGATGAAGAAGGGGTGGCGATCAGGGCCGGGCATCATTGCGCGCAGCCGCTGATGGATCACCTTGGCGTGCCGGCAACGGCGCGTGTGAGTTTTGGCCTCTACAACGACGAAACCGATGTGGACGCCCTGTTGCGTGGGATCGCGCGTACAAAGAAGATTTTCGGGTAGGACTGTGGGAATGGAACAGGAACGCAAAATCGAAGCCGAAGAAGTCAGCAGCGTGGACACCCCGCGCCGCGCCCGGGTGGAAGAGGCAGTTGGCGAAACGGCGGGCGAAAAACTTGCTCGCAAGCGGGATTATCTCGAAGGCTTTCTGAAGGAAACGCCCGAAGATGTGGGGCCGGGTGAACCGGGTGGGGAACTGTACGAATCCATCGTTGCTGCCTTGCGGGAGATTTTCGACCCGGAAATCCCGGTAAACATTTATGATCTGGGGCTGATCTACAATGTCGAGGTGACGACAGATGGCGATGCGGTTGTGATCATGACGCTCACCACGCCGCATTGCCCGGTCGCTGAATCCATGCCCTCAGAGGTTGAAATGCGCGTCAGCGCCGTTCCCGGCGTGCGGAGCGCAGAAGTCAATCTGGTGTGGGATCCGCCGTGGGATCCGGCCAAGATGAGCGATGAAGCACGGCTGGAACTGGGGATGCTGTGACGCTGTCCGGCCCGCCCCTGACAATCGGCCTGACCGACCATGCCCTTGATATGATGAGGGGCAAGACCCAATTTCCGGGGTAGAAAGTTATGACCATGACCCGCAACCGCCCTGCCGCTGTCCAGCTGACGCCCGCTGCCGAGCAGCGCATTGCGGATTTGATGTCCAGCGCGCCTGCTGATGCCATTGGCGTCAAGCTTTCTACGCCACGCCGCGGGTGTTCCGGCCTTGCCTATTCGGTCGATTATGTGACCGAGGAAGTGGCGATGGACGAAAAGATCGAAACGCCCGGCGGCACGTTCTACATCGATGGGGCAAGCGTGCTTTATCTGATTGGCAGCACGATGGACTGGCGCGAAGACGATTTCACCGCCGGTTTCGTGTTCGAAAACCCCAATGCCAAGGGCGCTTGCGGCTGTGGTGAAAGTTTTATGGTCTAGAGGCTATAGCGTTTCATATGAAAGCTGCATTGGCATAAACGCTATAGTCTTTTGATTTTTCGCATTTCCTGGCCGAAAAAGTCTATCAACTTTTTCTCGAAATGCTCTACAGCATTGCGCTTAATGGTTGAAGCAGAAGCCATG
>JAGREQ010000214.1 GCA_020446465.1 Novosphingobium sp.
GGTGGAAAGCCCCGTTTCCGACGAACGCATGCGCGCCATGTTCAAGGCCGTCGATGACATCATCCGCGAACATCCGGAAGTCGGGGAATACAACCAGACGATCTGATATTTTCGTGCGGCGGCCTTGGCTGCGCTAGGCCGGGCAGAAATGATCCGGGCGGAAACCCGCATGCAGCCATTGCAAACAGACCGGCAAGACAGCCCTGCACAAAATTTGCGGGGCTTTTTCGCGCGGTCTTTCATTTGATCGAACTTGCTCGGATCTGAATTATAACGACCAGAACAGCATCGGAAATGTGGTTCCGGTGTCCAGCATTGGCTCGACGGAAGCCGCTCCGCTGACAAAACCAAATAAACCCCGCTTCGATTGAACTCGAAGCGGGGCCTGTCGAGAGCGATGCTCTACTCTTTATATTCGATCAGCGTGCCCTCAAATGGATCCATTTGAAGGCACGCTGATCTTGGTGAAGGAAGCGGTCAGCCGATGCTGATCTTAATAGCTGCTTGGCGGCGCCGGGTCGCACACCGTCATATTGGCTATCGTTGACGGACTGGCGTTGTAAACAATCTCGTCCTGCGTTCGCGGCTTCATATAAGTCGTGTGACGCATGGTGATGGACGATTGAGTCGTACTCCACGCAAGAAAGCTTCCGCCGAAGTTGGGCGTATAGACGTAACGAACATCGGCCACGATGATCGTGCCAGACGCGTAAAGGCCGGCCGGCATTGTATCGGCGGAGGCAGCCGTTGTATTCGGAACCTTGCCGAGATACGGGTCGCAGCGGCGTTTGGTTGCCGAGGCATTGTTGCCGACGCTCCAGACGGTCATCGCCCGGTATTCAGGATTGCTCGCGGATGCACCGCTCTTCGGTACGAACTTGATGCTTGACGCTGTGATCTCCAAAGCAGAAGTGGAAAACGGCGACATGATCGCACCAGCGGCGCTGAATATATTTTCAAGAGTGGTTGTCGAAACCCCGGTATCGGCTGATTCCTGCGCGATCAGGTCGGAGACGGCGCGCGCCACCAGCGTCATTTTCCGGTTGGCCATCAACCCGGTCGTCAGCTCTGCGGTGCCGATATACAGAACCAGCATGAGCGGAAGGAGCAAGGCGAATTCGACAGCGGCGACACCGTCTTTTTCTTCCCGGATCCGTGCGATCTCACGGCGAAGCCGGTAGTGGATGTAATGCAGCTTGAAGCGCGCTTGTCTGATTCGATCCATCGAAAACTTCCTGGATTAACGAATGTTTGTTATCGAACCGTCCCGCTAGCAGCCGGAGGTGACGGCGGGAGTTCCGGCCGGGAATGGTTCGTTGCGAAAGACGGAGGTGCCCATGAGCATATGGACCATCTTGCCGTTGTAGCTTGTCTGCCCTGACGTATTCGTGCCGACGCCGTTCGCGCTAAGGCTCGTCATCGACAGGATCGATAGATAGACAGGCATCGGGTACAGCAGACGTACAACAACGATGTCGCCACTGGCTCCAGTGCAATATGTTTCGCTCGGATTATTGATGAAATCTTTGGCTGTATTGGCGCTGGAAAAACTGGTTGCAACCTGGATATTCAGCTTCAGCTTGTTGCAGTCGATAAAACTCGGAAGAATCCGGGCCCGGCCGGTCGGATTGCAGATAATCTTCTCTTTGAAGTCGGCAGCGCTGGAGATCTCCGAATCGTACTGCACCTGTCCGGTCATGACGTAGCGGGCGGCGTCGTTGACCGCTGCCTCTACACCCTGTGTAGCGAAGAACACAAAGGCCGTTTCGAAAATCGCGAACAAAAGACCGAGAAACGGAACGGATACAAGGGCGAACTCGACAGCGGTAGCGCCGTCGCTATTTTTCCCAAACCGGTTGAGAAGCCGACCCAGTCGCCCTGAAATACGTATGCTGCGACGCTTTACGCTGATCGTGAGAGCCATATGGCCCCTCCATCTACTCTGCCACTCAAACCTGCGGCCACATAGCGGCCTCGTCTATGCTGGCAGAATAGATCGAATTGTCTTTCACTTCCGTTACTGCTGACGGCGCTTTCCCAAAGACAAGGATAGCAGTAAATTAGTTCTTCGACGCAGTCGATACGGCGGAGGACCTGGCTGTGACAGCGGTAATCGCGCCCCGTGTGAATTTCGGATCGTCACCCAGCGTAATGGTAGGCTGACACCGCGGCTCGCAGGAATAGGTTTCCTGTGTCAGACCCCGTTGAACAAGAAGGCCTGTCTTTGCCGCGCGCACGATCACCGTCGACTCGCCGATGGAATTGCCTTTCCTGTCGAGTGCGATCATGTTCGTCTGACCAAAGGATTTTCCGGTCAAGATAAGCTGCGTATTGCGATTGATCATGGTGATGTCTGCAATCAGCGGATTGCCAACGATAATCGTCGCGGTGTTGGGCGGTAATTGCAGGACTTTTGCCTGATCCAGAACAACGGCGATGGTATCCGCTGCGGAGGCCGGCGCTGCGTGACTGGCAACGATCGCTCCAAGAATCGCTGCGCTGGCAATGGATACCCACCGAGCCGTTTTCATCCGTGACCGGACCGGCGCATTCGACGTTGAAGATTCAGGTGTTGCAATAGGAGCCATTGTGGATGTTGCCATTTTCACTTTGCGCATGCTTTCTAACCTGTGATGTACCGGCCCAAAAGCCGCCGGATGCATTTGGATTGATTAGATCGTAAAATGGTGAACGAAGTTTGAATCGGTCCATTGGCTTGCGCGATACCCGTTCGGCATTCCTGGCTTCAGTAAGAATAAAAAATGGTTCGTTCCAATCCGTCGTTGCCGGTTATTGCCTTCTTTAGTTGGTGCGTATCCGTGCTTGATATCTCCTTGATAAAAGGAAGTGATTGGCGAATTTTAATTGACGCTGTCCTGCACATGTCCGTAATCAGAATAATCAATATTTACAATGATATGTAAAATAAACAGTCGTATTGAAACCATGAATTAACCAACCTATTTTCCTGCCGGAACCGATAACCTATGGGAAACTAATTGGCACTACGAATGTGTTTGCACAGACCGGAGGAGCCGGTCGACTGCGTTAAAACGTTGAAGCAAGGAAATCCAAATGAAAAATCTTTTCGCTCGCTTTGCCAAGGACGAATCCGGCGCAACCGCTATTGAATACGGCCTGATCGCCGGCCTGATCGGCGTTGTCATCATCGGCGCTGTAACCACCCTCGGCACTTCGATCAACGCCAAGTTCTCGACGATCGGCAGCGCCCTGGGCAGCTAATGCCGGAACCGTGCGTGGCACGGTCCTTCTCTGATTTATCAGAAACGGAAATGGCCCTTCGGGGCCATTTTTGTTTGGTTCGAGAGGCGTCGGAACAAATTCAGGTTAACACAAGATAAACGAAGAAAAGTTAAAATCGACGCCAGATCGGTGACCACGGTGATTGCCTGGATCGCGCAGGCGCGTTGTGTTGTCGAAAACCCTTTTCATTTACCGGGCCGTTCGGCCTGCCTGCCATCGGAATGTATCCATGATCCAAATTGCTGCTCTGATTTTCTTCCCGGCGCTGATGGTCTGGGCCGCGGTCTCCGACATGATGACAATGAAGATCTCGAACAAAGTGTCGTTGGCTCTTCTGATACTCTACATGTTCATGGCGATTGTGACCGGGCAGAGCTGGGCCGACATCGGCTATCACCTGGCTTGCGGTGGGCTTGTCCTGCTGATCACGTTCTCGATGTTCGCTTTCGGCTGGATAGGTGGGGGTGATGCGAAGCTGGCTGCGGCCACTGCGATCTGGTTCGGATTTGCTGACGTTATGGCCTATGTCGTGGTAGCTGCGGCCTTCGGCGGGTTATTGACGTTGTTTCTGCTGCAATTTCGCCGCTTCTCGCTGCCCGAGTTCCTGACGAAGCAGGCCTGGATCGCGCGTCTGCATAGCCCCACCACCGGGATACCATACGGCATTGCGCTCGCTGGCGCCGGATTATACCTCTACACCGAAACGGCAATCTGGCAGGCGGCTATATAGGCTGCCGCGCTGATTTTCCATGAGATACGCTAATTGAGTGATACTTGATTAACCATAATTTGACGATTAGCTGATTCAATAAGCCCAGTTCCGCCATCAGGCATTCTCGAGTGGATTTGGGTTTATGGCAAAAAGTGCTCGATTTCTTCTTATAGGCGTAGGTGTGGCTGCTGCAGGCGGCGCCTACATGATGATGAACCGTACGCAACCGCCCAAGCCGGTTATCGTACAGGCTGCCCCTACGGCGGTTAAGATCGATTCCGATCAGGTGCTGGTCGCCGCGCGCGATCTGGGCCTGGGCACCTTGATCAGCGACCAGGAAGTCAAATGGGTCGATTGGCCAAGGGCTCACGTCTCCGAGGGCATGATTCGCAAGTCGGTCACGCCAAAGGCCAGAGAAGAGATCAAGGGAGCTGTCACGCGCGCACCTTTTGTTCGCGGTGAACCGATCCGGCCCTCGAAAGTCGTCAAAGCCTCGAACGCCGGCTTC
>JAGREQ010000215.1 GCA_020446465.1 Novosphingobium sp.
CAGCACATTCCGACGCAATCTCTTGCATTAGTTCGTTCAGTATCGCGCCTGACCCCATATCGAGCTTGCGGGTGACAAGGTCCATCGCCTGAATACCGTTGGTGCCTTCGTAAATGGGCATGATCCGGGCATCGCGATAATGCTGGGCAGCGCCCGTTTCCTCAATGAAACCCATGCCGCCGTGGACCTGCACGCCCAGGCTGGAAACCTCGCAGCCGACATCGCTGGCCCACGCTTTCAACATAGGCACCAGCAATTCCCCCCGCTTTTGTGCAGCGTCATCACCGATGCTGCCACGATCGAGCTGGCCTGCGGTATAGTAAAGCAAAGCGCGCGCTGCCTCGGTAAGTGCGCGCATCCGCAGCAACATGCGCCGCACGTCGGGATGTTCGACAATGGCGACTGGTCCGTTTCCGGGCGAACTTGCGCGCGCCGATTGCACACGCTCCTGCGCATAGGAAAGGGCCTGCCGGGTTGCCCGTTCCGCAACCTGCAACCCCTGGTTGCCCACATTGACGCGCGCATTGTTCATCATTGTGAACATGTATTTGAGGCCAAGGTTTTCCGTACCGACAAGCTCGCCAATGCAATTGCCGTTGTCGCCATAACTCATGACGCATGTGGGGGAGACATTGATGCCCATTTTGTGTTCGATCGAAACGGCGCGGTAATCGTTGCGGATTGACAGGTTGCCGTCGCCATCGGGCAAATACTTCGGAACGATAAAAAGCGAAATGCCGCGCGAACCAGCAGGGGCGTCCGGTGTGCGCGCAAGCACCAGTTGCACGATATTTTCAGCCAGATCGTGTTCACCAAAAGTGATGAATATCTTGGTGCCTGATATCCGGTATTTCCCGGCGTGTTCCCCACTTTCAATCGGCATTGCAGTTGTGCGCAGCGCACCCAGATCGCTGCCTGCTTGCGGCTCCGTCAGGTTCATCGTCCCGGACCATTCGCCGGAAACCAGCTTCGGAAGGTAAGTTGCCTTCTGCTCCGCACTGCCGTGCTGGCTTATCGCTTCGGTCGCGCCAACCGACAAAAGGGGGAGCAGAGAGAAGGCGACGTCTGCCGTGCCGAGGTTTTCCAGAACGCAGGTCGACAGGCTGAATGGCAATCCCTGGCCGCCATATTCGACAGGGGCCGCGATCGTATTCCAGCCCTGTTCGACATAACCGGCGTAAGCCTTCGCATAGCCATCGGGCAGCGTAACCGTTCCGTTTGTGCAGACGGCGCCTTCGGTATCGCCTGTCCGGTCAAGCGGTGCCCATTCGCCTTCTGCAAATTGCGCAATGCCTTCCACCACAGCTTGCACGACATCGGGCGTGGCGCCCGCAAACCGTTCATGTGTGGCGAGATCGTCGATCCCGGCATTGACCCGAAGCGCCAGAATCTGGTCAGCCGTGGGGTGAGAATAGGCCATCGCGAACACCTTTCACATTTTTCGAGGGAGCAACTGCGCCTTTTTCCTGACGAGCCGCCCCCCCCAAACAAGAGCAGAGAGCTTACCCGAACCGCGCGCAATACTGTTTGGCGTAATCGAAGTAGTCCTTGTGCCATGCAAATTCGCAGACGCCGACGCCGGGCGCTCCATCAAATTCGAGTGTGGAGCAGCCAGTGTGAATAAGCGTGTTGTCGTAATCTGATTTCAGCATTCGGAACACAGTGTAGTTGATCTGCGATTTGCGCCCACCTGTATCCGTGACTATGACGTTGAAGGTCTTCTGCAACATGTCGTCATCGTATTCGAAATCATAATCGAGGTTTGCGATGTGCCGCATTTCACCATCCCTGAAAAGGAAACCGCGCACTTCCGTCCGACCAAAAGCCTGCATTTCAAAGAAGTGCATTGAACTGTCGCCGGTTGTCGCGTGGACCCATTTGTAATGCTGGTTGAGACCCCAGACGCGCGGTCCCCAACTGTGATCGCGGACGAGAAAGCCTTCATGGTGGTAGGTCTTTCCGTCCAGCTCCAGATCAGCGACGATGCGGCCGTGCTGTTCGGTGCGGTCATCACCGAAATAAGGCGGGTTGCCCAGCGGGTGACTGCTGAACCCGTATGCCGGGTGCGTTGCCTTGAATATGCCCTTGAACTTTATGCGGTCGCCGTTCCAGGCAAGGTCGACCTGTTTGTATGGTTCAACAACCTGCATGTGAACCGGGCCGTGCCGCCAGTCTTCAAAACCCATTTCGTCGCTGACGGCGCTTTCAACTGTTTCGACAATCTGGTCGGTGGAATCCGGGGTGTAGAAGCAGGCGGTTGATTTCGCGATGCCTGTGCCGAGCACGGTTGGATAGATATAGCCTGCGATGTTGTGTTCCGGCATCAGCAGAATGTGCGCGAGGGATTCGCGACCTTCCTGCGTGAGTTTGTGACGATAGGCATTTTCCGGCGGGAACGGTCCCAAAGGACCAGTCATATCAGGCATTTGTTGCTTTCCTTGCTTGTAATTTTATTGCAGAATTACTGGCTTGGCGGGACGATAGATGGCTCACTGACACTTGCCAAGGTGGCGGTAAAGCATTGCCCTTTTTGGCCTGTCGAAATCAGCAATGTTCGCTTGTGCAGCATTTTTTGTGCACTGCCGGTTGGAATGGTGGGGTTCCTGTGCTTAAAATCAGGCAACGATGGATCAGTTTCGCACCCTGACGACTCCACCGCCGCCCGATGCACTGGCGCAGGGCGCATCGCTTGCACTGTTTCTGGATTTCGATGGAACGCTGGTCGACATTGCACCGACGCCGGAAAGTATCGCCGTGCCGGACCGGCTGGCGATGCGGTTGCTGACATTGTCGAAGCGGCTGGATGGGCGCATGGCCCTTGTCAGTGGGAGATCGCTGGCAGACCTAGATGAACACCTTGGCCCCCTGGGCATTGCACGGGCAGGCTCTCACGGCAGCGATTGTCTCTCTGCCGATGGCGCACGCATCGGCGCGCCGCCGCGGGCCATTGATCCTGCTATTGAGCGGGAGCTTGGCGTTCTGGCGGCGAGCTATCCGGGGCTGTTTCTGGAACGCAAGAGCCACGGTGCAGCGCTGCATTTCAGAGCGGCTCCGGCGCTGGAGGCAGACGTAACAGAGGCTGCCCAAACGATTGCCGAACGTCATGGGTTGCAGGCGAAATCAGGCAAATGCGTGGTGGAACTGGTCCGGCCTGAAGCGAGCAAGGCCAATGCCGTGCAGCAATTCATGAGTGCAGCCCCCTTCGCAGGGGCCATTCCGGTGTTTGTGGGCGACGATGTTACCGACGAAGACGGTTTTCGCGCTGCCAGTGACCTTGGCGGCTTTGGCGTTATCGTCGGCAACCGTCACGAAACATCGGCACGTTATCGCATCAATGACCCTTCCAGCGTTTTGAGGTGGCTGCAAATATGACACAACCCCGGCAAAGCACCTTGTCCCTGTGGCCCATTGGCAATTGCCAGGTCAGCGGGCTGATCGACGAGGAGGCGGGGCTGGTATGGGGGTGTGTCCCGCGGGTTGATGGTGATCCGGTATTCTGTGCGCTTCTGAATGGTGAGAAGCAGGACGATGGCGTCTGGCGTTTCGAGATCGAAGGCCAGGTCCGATCCAGTCAACACTATGACCGCAACACGGCTATCCTCATCACCCGGCTGGAGGCAGAGGATGGCAGCGCAGTCGAGATTACCGATTTCTGCCCGCGCTTTGAACGGACAGGCCGGATGTATCGCCCTGTCGCCTATGTGCGCGTGGTCAGGCCCGTTGCCGGAACGCCGCGGCTCAAAGTGAAGCTGACGCCAATGCGCGATTATGGTGCGCAACTGGCGGAACGGACGAACGGCACCAATCACATCCGTTACCTGATCGGTGGACAGCCGATAAGGCTCAGCACAGATGCGCCGGTCGGTTATATCCTTGAAGAGCGCAGCTATCGCGTGGAGCGCGACCAGCACTTTTTCCTTGGCCCGGATGAGCCGTTTTCGGGCAATGTCCGGTCCGAAGTGCGGCGCATGGAAAATGAAACACGGCGTTACTGGCAGCTTTGGTCGCGCGGGCTGGCGACTCCGCTTGAATGGCAGGATGCGGTTATCCGTTGCGCCATCACGCTCAAACTGTGTCAGCATGAAGAAACGGGCGCGATTGTGGCGGCGCTCACCACGTCTATCCCCGAAGCGCCGGGCAGTGAACGCAACTGGGATTATCGATACTGCTGGATTCGCGATTCCTATTACACCGTGCAGGCGTTGAACCGGCTGGGTGCGCTCGACGTACTGGAAAAGTATCTCGCCTATCTTCGCAATATCGTGGATGCCGCGCGCGGGGGGCAAATTCAGCCGCTCTATTCCGTGATGGGCGTGGCCGAACTGGAAGAGGGATTTGCCGAACACCTTGCCGGCTATCGCGGGATGGGGCCGGTGCGGGTGGGCAACGCTGCCTATCATCAGGTTCAGCACGATTGCTACGGGCAGATCGTGATGCCGACGGTTCAGGCATTCTTTG
>JAGREQ010000216.1 GCA_020446465.1 Novosphingobium sp.
CTTCTTTTCGCGTTCCGTCGGCGCAGGCAGGGCAACGACCCGGCAGACCCGGGGATTGAGCGCTTCGGTAATGCGCTTGATCGTGCCGCCCTTGCCGGCGGCATCGCGCCCCTCGAAGACGATTGCGACCTTGCGTTCGTGGGTTTTCACCCATTCCTGCAGTTTCACCAGTTCGACCTGCAGGCGCGAAAGCTCGGCCAGGTACGCCTTGTTGGAAACCTTGCCGTTCTTCTGCGCGGTCTTGTCAGCCATGCCAGCCACCCCGATCCGACCGATGGACCGGAAGATTCTATATCGCCGGCGCCAAATCCCAAAATGCGATGCAGGATTGCCTGCAACGCGCCGGAGGCTATCTCTGGCCGAACCAGTTTATGGCCAGTCCGGTGGGATCCCTGTCCCCTTCGGTATAGGTGCCGGTGAAGCTTTTCGGGGTTTGTAATTCAAACCGGAACTTGCCCCGTCTGCCATTAGGATGCTGCCATTCGCCGTTGACGATGCAGCTTGAGTCCCTGTGGATGTAGCCGCGCAGCGTGTTGTCCCCATACGAGCCGATGAACTGCCAGACGTTATTCGGATTGCTTGGTTCCGGCACTATGGCAACGCCGATTGGGCCGTAGCTAGATGTCCACGGCACTCCCATCCACGAATATACGTCGCACTGCCTTGCCGTGCGCTGAATGATGGGTTCATCGGGCTTCAGCGGTTGCTGCTGCTGTGACGGCGCGTTCGCAACGATCGGCGTGGGCCTCTGGCCGGGGCAGTTGGTCGCCAGATACCGCGCGTCGCGGGCCATGTTGCGAATGTCCTGTTCGCTGACGCCGGTCGCGATGCCGATCTGCCGGGAAACCCCGAGAATATTGCCGAGCAACCGCGGTGCCTGGTTCTGCGGTGCATAGGTGACCTGGCCGGCCATTGGACCGGGATTGTCGCGCGGCGGATAGATCGACACGTGGACGCCGCACGCGGCGTTCTGAAGGCGGATTTCCTGATCGGTCCGGTAGACTTCGTCGTAGCGGGTGACTTGTGCGGTGTACTGCTCGCCTTGCTTGAAAATCGTGACGTAGAGCCAGGTGCGGCTGTCGACGGCGAGGAAGGTCGTCCCGACGTCTGTGAAGTGCTGGTCCTTGTAGGCGATCATGCGTATTTCGTTGGTTGGAATGATCGCCGGCTGGTTCTGCGCACCTGCTTGCGGCACGATCGACAAGAATGCCACGAAGACCGCCATCACGGCACAGACGTGAATACGGATGTTCTGAAATTTCCAATTGCCAATAGTCATGCTGACAGCCCTTGTCCCGGAATTTCCGTAGGGTAAGGTCAAGCTGCCTGAACGCAAGCTGAATGATTGGCGGTATTCCGTCAGGTGAAGGATGCAGCGGCACCTCAAAGACCCGGCGGAAGCTTGGGTTATTGCATCGCGCCGAGATCGACCACGAAGTTCTGGCTGAAGCTGAATTGCCGGGATTGATTGGTGTCGTAATGTTCGGTCGCCATGTTGGTTCCCTTCACCGTGAAGCGCTGGAGCGTGACGTTGATCCAGGCGCGGAAACCGATCGGCATGTAATGCTCGTTGGTGACGTAAACGACCTGATACACCGGCATCAAACCGTTGAACGCCTGAGCGGGGAGTTTGTGCAAACGCGACGTGGTGTAAAGACGCCCGGTGACAATTCCACCGACACCTTCCAACCCCCGCACAACGTCGTTTGCTGCTTTGGGGTTTACGAGAAGGCTCATGATCCCCGTGTAGTTCAGCAGTTTGTACGGGTTGTCGATGTCGATAACATCCACCAGCTTGTAACTTGCATACCGTGAGAATTGATCGCCGCCCGTTCCTACCTGGTAACTGCGAAGGGGTTTCGCCGAGACTGCCGGTTTTATGTGTGCGAGCGTGCCCTTGGGTTGCAGGTGGCTGAACATCGAGCCATTTTGATGGTCGTATGCGTACTCGCCTTCGTAGTACACGCTGGCGCTGGTGACGGTCGGCGTTACGTTTATCGACAAGCTTTCGATAAACCATCCACGGTCGCGCTCCTCGTTGGCGGACTGTGCATCAGGTACACTCGCCGCATCGACTGAGGTGCCGTCGAAATCCAGAAGGATGTATTGATTGCCGTCGCTGCCGGTATAGGCGGTTGGCGTGACATTGATGCGGATGGCTCCCAACTGGTACTCGTTTGGTGCCGTGATCTCAAATCCCCTGGCAAAATTGGCCGGGGCAAAATTCAGTTTGCGCTGCGAGGCATCATATTGGCCGTTCAGCCATGCGATGTCGGAGTATTGGGCCCTGATCTGGTCTTCGAGCATCTTGTGCCGGGCAAGCCGGGGATCGGATGCTGGCTGCTGAGGCTGCGCTGCCTGCTGCGGGGCATCCGCTGTATCCCAGGCGATGTCCGAGCCGGGGATACGGGCTTGCGAAGACACATTCAGAATATTGCCGTAGGGCTGGTATTGTTGGCCATCCAAGACGATCCAGCTTTGCATTTGCATCGGGCGGAATGCAAAGCCGATGTTCCGGCTGTCATCGCGAATGTGAACCTCATCGGCGTTGCGCTGGATTTCGCGGAACACCGAGCCGCGTTGCCAGTTGCGCTTGTCGACCTCCTGCCATTGTCCCGGAGCGACAAGCACAAATGCGTTCTCGGCAAAATCCACCATCCGCAGATTCAGTCCTGAAACGCCTTGTGCCTTTGCCGGTGCGCTCGCTGCCAGCAGGAGTGTCCAGACGCACAGGACGAATGCGAACGCGGATGCGTTCACGAAGAGACGGGAAAACCGGGTCATGACGCCCTCTGCGTGTTGTGTTGGATCGCCTTATTGCGGCACCGCATCCTCAAGCGTCGTGGGAACGCCGATAGCCTGCGTCGTGTCGGTGCGGCCCTGCTTGGCATCGATCCATTTCATCGCCGCGGTCAGTCCGCGCAGCGAATAGCTGACCGTCTGGCGCGTGCCTTCCTTGGTTGTCTGGGTGATCTCGATGCTGGAGCCTGCGACCATCTCGCCGACGATCGTCGCATTCAGGGGCGGCGCGAAATAGTTGAAGGCCATGAATTGGCCGTAGCCGCTTCCAGCCTGCAGCGTCCAGCTCTGACTGCCGATCTTGACATCCATCGGCGTTCCTTCCATTGGCCCAAGGAAAACGCCCGAGAAGGTGAGGAACCATGGCGCGTCCGCGCCTCTTTGGCGCTTGAAGGTCAGCGAAGAGGAGAACTTCTGGCCATTGCTGGTGGGTATCTCCGTGAAGGTGATCGTGTCGCATGCACCGTCAGGGCGGCAGGTCGTCATGTAGTCGCCGAAATATTTCCGTTCCCGCTTGAAGCCGGCAACGCGCGTGACGGCGGGGCGGGCATCGACATGCGCGGGCTTTGCCGCAAGGCCCGCATCGAGCGCGGAAGCGGAAACGCTTGCCGGCGCGCCGAGCATCATCGCTGCGGCTGCAAGGGCGGCGCTCATCGCGCACAGGGCGGGCTTGCGGGTGGAACGGGCCGTGATCGTCATTGTTGGTAATCCCCTCAAAAGAATCCGTGTCTGTCATTCGTCCCGGACCGCGTCAGGCGCCCCGTCCCGAAGCCATTAACCTGGCAAGCTAACCCTGAGTAAAAACTGTATTTGTCATTCAGGCTAGGTTCATTCTAGCTTGGCTAGGGCTGGCTTCCGGCAATGTTTGATCGCAATCCTGGGGTGTACCGGATGAAAATTTCAAGGCACGGCTGGCTTTTCGCGCGGCATTCATCTTCTACGAAATCCGGCTTGCTGTTCCGGGTCGTTGCCCTGCTGGCGATTGCGATGGTGCAGGCTGTGCTGATCGCGCCGGATGCGATGGCGCAACGCGGAACCGTTTTGCGCTCAGGCGGGCTTTCCCCGGATGTTGCCAACGGTGCGGCGATCTTCATCACCAACAAGTGGACGAATTGGCATCTGGCCGTCGATCAGAACGGGCAGCTCTACGAAGCCGATCCGAACACGGTGGATGTCAATGCAAGTTGGGAACTGCAAGCCGTCGACGGCTCACCGGATGTCTTCAAGATCAGGTCGAAGGTTTACGGCCGTTATCTGCAGATGGACAACAACGACCTGTCCGCCGGCAAACTCGACAACGACGGGCCCTACGCGCACTGGACGTTCGAGCCGGTGCAGGGCTCGCTGCGGATCCGCAATGTCGGGAACCCCGATCTCGCGATCAACAATCAGGGCGACAACGAACAACGCGGCCCCATACGGGTCAGTTTCGTCGGTGAAGGCTGGTGGTCGGCGATGTGGAACCTGCAAGCGCTGAGCGAGCAGGAACAGTCGCAGCGCGCCGCGCTGATCATAAGTCAGGACAACGTTCCCCTGACCGGGATGTGGCGTCAGACTTCGTCCGATTTCCACGTGTGTCCCGAGTGCCGCCTGGCGATCCTGGCCACACGGTTCCGGAGCGTCGATCAGGAAGGCGCGGGTGGCCT
>JAGREQ010000217.1 GCA_020446465.1 Novosphingobium sp.
TGCGCGAACAGATTCGCATTGCCGAGGGCAAACCGCTGTCTGTCACGCAGGATGAGCTGCGCTTTACCGGCCATGCGATCGAGTGCCGCATCAATGCGGAGGATGCGTGGAACTTCACGCCCTCACCCGGCGAAGTCACCAACTACCATGCTGCGGGCGGTATGCATGTGCGCGTCGATTCGGGGCTTTATACCGGGTATCGTATCCCGCCTTATTACGATTCGATGATCGCAAAGCTGATCGTTTATGGGCGCACCCGCGAAGGGTGCATCATGCGCCTGAAACGCGCGCTTGGGGAAATGGTTGTGGAAGGCGTAAAAACCTCGATCCCGCTCCACGAAGCATTGCTGAACGAGCCAGATTTCCTGAATGGTGACTATACGATCAAATGGCTGGAGGAGTGGCTGGCGCGCCGCAACGAAGCCTGATCGTCAGCAGTTATGCCGGCACAGTCAGTCGACCGGAACCGGGACTCCGGGCAACTGTTTGGCCGTGCGGATGACCAGTGAAGTCTTGACGCTTGCAACATTGGGCTGTGTCGTCAGGCGGCTTGTCAAAAACTCCTGAAATGCCTGGAGATCCTTGCTCACGATTTTCAGGATGAAGTCAATTTCGCCATTCAGCATGTGGCATTCGCGCACTTCTGGCAGAGAGCGCATATGCTCTTCAAACTGGCGCAGATCATTTTCGGCCTGACTTTTCAGGCTGACCAGAGCGAAAACCATGATTGAAAAGCCCAGGCTTACCGGGTCTATTTCCGCGTGATACCCGCGGATAATGCCATTTTCTTCCAGTGCCCGGACACGGCGCAGGCAAGGTGGCGCGGTCAACCCGACCCGCTTGGCCAGTTCCACATTCGTCACCCGGCCTTCGTCCTGCAGCTCTGCAAGAAGCCTGTGATCGATTTCATCAAGATTGGGCATTGATGTGAACCCTTTCCGCCGATTCTCTACGAATAGACGAAATAATGTAACACGTTTACGAACCCACGGGGAACAGCCCTGCCCGATTTAATCAAATCGCGCACACTGTCCCGCTTTGCGACGCCCTTTCCATGACGGTTTGTGGTTACCAAACAGTTGATAAACCGGAATGCGCAAGCATGCCGGAATACCTCTGGCATGTGGGGAAATGCCAGAACGCCAATGCTTTTCGACGATCGCCTTGCTACCGTGCTCCGCTCTGGCGCAGCGGGTGATCGCGCACGGCGGACAATGTATCTGCAATTGCTCGACTTGCTTGGCACCCTGCCGGAAGAGGCAGACTCCCCCACGATCGACGCCGCATTTGAACGCTTCGACGAACTGGCCGAGGCAATTCCGGCACACGAGCGCACTTTGATGGTGCGTGAACCGGGCGTCCGCCTATCCAATGCGCGCCTTTTGCAAAAACTCGCCGGGCAAGAACCTGTCGTGGCAGTGGCCGCGATGGAACGCGCACGCCTGCCTGACGAGGTATGGCTGGCACTGATCCCGCAGCTTCCCGTGCGGGCGCGTGGGTTTTTGCGCAACCGGCGCGACCTGACGGACGATGTTACCCGCCTGCTGGGCAATCTTGGCGTACGTGACCTTGTCCTGACAGCGCCGGACGCTGTCCCTCTGGAGCGCAAAGCATCCAGCGCGGAAGCCGATCTTATTCTGGAGCTTGATCAGGAAGCGGAACCGGCCCCTTCGCCGGATACGCAGCCCATTGAAGCACCAGTTCATGCACAAGGCGATGATCGCGAAGCAATCGGCGATATTGTCAGGCGGATCGAGGAGTTTCGGCGGACGCGCGAGAGCACCTCACAAACGCCAAAGACAGGGCGTGGACGAAACGACAGCCCCACCCTGCCCCTCCACGGCGGGGCCGATGCTAATCGCATAACAACATCTGCCGCCTTCGACTTCATGACCGATTCGTCTGGACGCATCATCTGGGCAGACCCGGCAATGGCGCCGATGGCTGTGGGGGTTACGCTCAGCGCGCAAGGCGCGGTCTCCCCCGTCACGCTCGACGATGTTTCGCGCGGTGCACTTTTAGCCAAACAGCCCATTTCGGCAGGTCAGCTCACCATTGCAGGAGCGCCAGCCATCAGCGGCCAATGGCGCATCGATGCCACGCCCACATTCAGGTTTTCGGACGGCGTGTTCGAAGGTTACTCAGGGCGATTGCGCCGTGAGGCTGGCACGGCATCGGCCAAGGCGCACCTGTCCGACGCATCCGACCGGATCAGGCAGATGCTGCATGAACTACGAACCCCTGTGAACGCAATTCAGGGCTTTTCCGAAGTCATTCAGCAGCAGATCTTTGGTCCCGCCCCGCACGAATATCGCGCGCTTGCCGCTGCTATCGCTGGCGATGCCGCGCGTATCCTCGCCGGGTTTGACGAACTGGACCGCCTTGCCCGTCTTGAAACCGGAACGCTGGAACTGGACGAAGGTCATTGCGATTTTGCAAGGGTCATCCGCACAACGGTCGATCGGATAACCCCGCTGCTAACCAGCCGGAACAGCGCGATCACCGTCAAGAGTGCGGACGAACCCTGGCTCGTTCCCATGTACGGAGGCGATGCCGAACGGCTGGCATGGCGCATCCTGGCCAGCCTCGCCACGGCTATCACGGCCGGCGAAGAACGCGCCATCCGCTGCAAGATAGGCGATGGATCTGTTACGTTTACTTTCGACCTTCCAGCCGCACTGGCTGACAGTGAAGACCTCTTTTCCGCCAGCCCGCGCGCGCCATCCTCACAAGCATTAAGCGCAGGCCTGTTCGGAACGGGCTTCGCCTTGCGGCTTGCACGCGCTGAAGCACAGGCCATCTCTGGCGACCTTGTGCACTGTGGAGATGCACTGCAACTTTCGCTGCCATACTTGACCGAAGGGCAAAGCGGCCATAGCGATAGGGACGTAGCGACTTCGAAAACCGATCCAGCCGGTATCGGTGCGAAAGCACAGGGGCACAGCAACGGCGATAATGCGCGCGATAACGGATCTTCCGGATAAAAGGTCTATTGCGCGGTTTCCCCGCGACTTTGGTCAGCGTTTCATTCTGACTGTCGATACAGAAGAAGAATTCGACTGGGACGCCCCCTTCTCCCGCGAAGGTCATGGCCTGCGCCATATCCCTGAGCTGGCCCGGTTTCAGACCTTTTGTGAAGAACGCGGCGTTGTCCCGCTCTATCTCGTCGATTATCCTATCGCCACATCACCCCTTGCCGCAGAGATACTGGGCAAGCCGCTGGAAGAGGGCAAGGCGGAAATCGGGGTCCAGCTTCACCCATGGGTGAACCCGCCATTCACAGAAGAAGTCAACGACTACAATAGCTTCGCCGGCAATCTTCCGGACGATCTGGAGAGAGAAAAGCTGCTGATCTTGCGCGACACGATCGCACAGAACTTTCACTGTGCGCCCGTTGCATACCGCGCGGGCCGCTATGGCCTTGGCCCAAAGACCGGTCAGTTCCTCAAGGAAGCGGGGATTGGCGTCGATACTTCTGTGCGTGCGCGGTTCGATTATTCTGCATCGCACGGCCGCAATTACAGGGACCACCTTACCAACCCCTATTGGGTCGATGGCAGCGATCACACGCTGCTGGAACTGCCTTTGACAACAGTGTTCACTGGCCCGCTCAGGCGGATCGGTCGAAAGCTCTATCCAAGTTTGTGGCGCACCCCCCAGATCAGGGGATTGCTGGCCCATCTGCGGTTGATGGATCGTATTCCGCTAACCCCGGAAGGCGTCGAGATCCGTGAAGCGATGCGCGGCGCAAATGCCGCAATTGCTAAAGGCTTGCCAGTCCTGGTCACATCCTTCCACAGCCCCTCTCTCAGCCCCGGCCATACGCCTTATGTGCGAACTGACGCCGATCTTGAGGCTCTATATGCCTGGTGGGACGACATGATTAAGCATTTGAAGGCGCGCGGGGTGCAGCCAACGAGCGTCAAGGAAATACTTGCCTCGGTGGAACATTGACCGGCAATCGGCAAAACGCAAAACTATTGCACGAAGCCGCTTGCCACGCGGCCCTGTGCAAGCTAGGCCACGCCCCGCAATCGGGGCCTGTAGCTCAGCGGTTAGAGCTGGCCGCTCATAACGGCTAGGTCGCGGGTTCGAATCCTGCCGGGCCCACCATTACCCTGCCGCTGCCAGCACCACGTCGCGGGCGAGGGCGGGGCAATCCTGCGCCACCAGCCGATCATCGTCCCAGCGTTCGATATAGAAGGCTTGCCCGGCGGCCAGCTGCGCGCAGGCCAGGTTCACGCCATCGGCATAGACCACCGCCAGGGTTCGGCCATAGCGATCATGTCCCAGCCGCACGATGGCCAGGTCGGCCCCGTCCATCGTGGCCTCCAGCGCGTGCTTCGACGCCTGCCCGTCGCCCGGCACGCAGGTGCGGCCCTGGCGGCAGGCGCGGGTTTCCGGCGCGTCG
>JAGREQ010000218.1 GCA_020446465.1 Novosphingobium sp.
GCCCGTTGACCATGATATCGGTTACGTCCGGGTCATTCAGCAATTCTTCGAGCGGACCGAAGCCAAGCAGTTCATCGACCAGTACCTTTTCCAGCGCAAACTGTTCACGCCGGTTCAGCGTGATTTTCAGTTCGGCCAGAACTTCCATGATGATCGGGCGGAACTCCTCGGAGAGTTCTTCCTTGGAAAGCGTGGCTGCTGCTTCCGGGTCAACGCGTTCCAGCAGGCGCGGCAGCACCTGTTCCTTGATCTTGTGGACGCTGGCTTCAAAACCTTCCGCCTTTGCGCTGTTTTCGACCACGCCGTTGGCGCGATCGGCCAGCCGCGACATGGCATCGCCCTTGACGGGCATCGCGCTGTCGCCTGGTGCACCGGCGGATGGATCGGGCATGGGTGGGACATTGCCGCCTGGCTGCCCCGGCTTGGGCGCAGAAGACGTATCGACCGGGCCGCCCTTCATCGGGCGCGCTACGCCAAATGTCGGGCGCGCGCCTGGAGCCATGCCGCCAATGCCATTTTTACGTCCAAATGCAGTCATGTGGCCTTTCCCCAGGGTAAATCAGCGCTGCGACACCACCTGACAATGCCGTCAGGTATGCCTACAGAGTGGTCTCTGGAAATGGTGAATAAGACGGAAACCTTGATTTTGTTTTAACTCTGCGGTGAACCGGCAGGCACTGTTTTCCGTCCAGACTGTGTGAAACTCATTGTAAACGCAGGTCGTTGCTTGCGCCCGATTAAGCGCAAAGTTACGAGAAGCTGGGTGGAACAGGCACAATGATCTTTCTCGACACTTTTTGGGATTTCTGGCGACTGCTCGATTTGCGGCAGCGTTTGGTATCGTGCGGTCTGGTCATTCTGTTGGCAGTTTCAGGTGCGCTGGAAATTGTCGGAATGTTCTTTCTGTTCGGCTACTTGTCCGTTCTTGGTGGGGGGAACAGCCAAGGAGGGATGCGCTGGATCGCCGATCTTTATGCGGTGGTCGGCCAGGGGTACGAAGGGGCCATATTCGCGCTGATTACAGGTTTGCTGCTCGTGGCGGTTTTCGTGGTCAAGAACCTTCTTTGGCTGCTGTCGTCCTTCGGGTTGCTGCGGTTTTCGATGAAGCGATACGAATATGTCGCGGCGGCGCTTTTTGATGGTTATCAGGAAATGCCGCTCGACCTGATGCGCGGTCGGGGGACTGCAAACCCTACGCAGATACTGAATTCCGTTCTTCAGGTTTTTACCAACGCATTTTCGCCGCTGCTTCAGGCGGCAGCCGATATTGCGATAATCGTTGCGATGCTGGTTGCGCTGATGCTGGCGGTCGATCCGGTGCTGGTCATAGGTTCCGGGCTTGTGCTGGGCGTTGCCGCTGTGCTGTTTCTTGGGTCAACGCGAAGGCTTTCAGGGACTTTGGGCGAACGCTTGCGCCGTGCACAACTGGCTTTGCATTCTGTCACGGCGGAGGCAATGCGCGGATTGCTCGATGTCAGGTTGGCGGGCCGGCAGGATGTAATGCACGAACGCTTTAGCGCCGTTGCGGGCAGTTTTGCCGTCGCAAGCCGGCGTATTCATGCACTGGGCATGATCCCCCGCGCCATGAATGAGATGGTCCTGGCAGCAGGCATTGCCATCGCCGCAACATGGTTTGCAACGCGAGAAGGCGGCTTGGGCGCAGCATTGCCTACATTGGCTATACTTGGCTTTGCTGGCCTTCGGGTTACTGCTGCCGTATCCCGTTTTACAGAGGCGCTGCAGAAGATTCGCCAGACTAGTGATGCGCGCATTCGCATGATGGAAGCTCTCGAAACTGCCGCACCGCAAATCATCGCGGATTACGATCCTGCTATCAGTCGTCGCGAAACATATCGGCTGGAGGATTCTCCGCTTCCCGCGAGTGCTTCGCCATCATTGAAGAATGCCCTGCGTATCGAGCAAGTTAGCTTCTCGTATCCTGGTGCGGCAACGCTTGCAGTGGACAATGTTTCTCTCACGATTCCTGCGGGCAAGTTTGTTGCGTTTTGCGGACCGTCCGGTGGTGGTAAGTCTACTCTTGCGCTGCTTGTAATGGGATTGCTGGCCCCCCAGAATGGGTGCGTCTTGTGTGACGATTGGGATATTTCCCGGCATTTAACAGCGTGGCACGGACAGATTGGTCACGTCGGACAAGCGCCGTTTCTCGCCCCCCGCAGCGTACGCGAAAATGTCGCATTCGGACTGCGACCAGAGCAAATTGACGATGCTGCAGTTTGGCGGGCACTTGAAGCGGCGGCTGTGGCGGACGTCTTTCGCGCTCACCCCGATGGGTTGGAAGCCATTGTGGGGGAGGATGGGGCACTGCTGTCTGGCGGACAGAAGCAGCGCGTTGCAATAGCAAGGGCGCTGTACGGAGATCCGGTGGTGCTGGTATTCGACGAAGCGACCGCGGCGCTTGATACCGTAACAGAACGTGAAGTTTCTACAGCGATTGCTCGGTTGCGCGGTGATCGCACGGTCATCGTTATTGCACATCGGCTTTCGACGATCAGGCAGGCAGATATGATCCATTACGTAACGGGCGGCTCGATCGGCGCAAGCGGGACATACGATGGATTGACGCAATCCTACCTGCCTTTCCGCAATCTCACCGGCGAGTTAGCGGATGAAGAAACATTGCCTGCTGCCCATCCTTGAAGCTCTGTTTGCGACCAATGGGCCGCTGCTCGTTATACATTTTCTGCGGCGTTGGCTGAGCCGTAATGGCGTTTCATGATTCTAAATCTGAAGTGGGCTGATGACTGGCATCCGTGTAGGCGCAGAAGCTTCGGTTCGTTGGGAGCGTTTAACCCGCTTAGTTGCGCTGTCCTCTATTATAACTGTGAAACGTGCAGTCACGTTACGCACCATCATGCCTTCAGCCAGCGCTAGCGCAAGAACCGACTCATGAATGGCTGATTTCTGCGGATGGTCGCTTAATTTGGGCCTGAAAACAGGGCCTAGATTTGTGATAACAGGGACTGATTGCCTGTAAACAGGCCTCGAAGACCTGTGATCAGGGTCTTTTTTCCTGACAGCTTCGGTCAAGCCATTCATGGCATTCCCGGCGCCCTGTCCTTCCCATCTCGCGGCTGCTGTTCCGTCGGACATCCACACCACGGTTCCTTGCCTCAGGATGCAATGCGTTTGCTCGCCAGTGGTCGTGACAAAATGCTGGGTCGGCTTTCGTGGTGATGGGCCGGCCCGGGGCATTTGGATCGTCGGGCCCTGGGGAGTGAAAATTGGGTAGAAAGAAGCACGAGCGTCCAGTGGACCGGATCAGTGCATTCGATATTGGTCTCGATCCGATGTTCCGGGCGGAACGGAATGGGATTGTCTCGATACGATCCGCATCGCAGATATTATTCCGCCATCTCTATATTGAGGCATACAAGGGAGAGCCCTTGGCAGTCAGGGAAACCCTGAAGCTCATAGCGACCCATGAACGTGTGCGGGCGAAGGAGTTTAATCGGGGGGTCAAGGATTGCTATAAAACCAAAGTGCGCCCGAAAATCAGTGCTGACCCAGCCCTGCAATTGTTGGGTATAGCGGTGGGGGAGGGTTACTCGCTGAAAATCCGTGAATGGATTGTGGATCTGGCAACGGAGCGCGGAAGCCCGCTGGCAAGTCGTTGGGAGAAATTCATCTATCCTGCTGATGCCGATGAACCCGAGCCGTATTCTCTGCCTCGCGTTCCTCCGCGTCGCAAGCGTTTACCGGAGGAAACGCGATTCAAGAAGGGCCAGAGCGGCAATATCCATGGTCGACCATCCAAAATTAAGCTGGACTATAAACTTCCCTTCGAGGATTTCCTGTATGATCAGGTCGAGATCAGTATTCAGGGGGAGCTGCGCGAGATATCACGGGCTGAGGCGCTGGTTCATGAATTGAACCGGCGCGCACTTGGTGGCGATGAAGACATCGCGCGGATTTTACGCACTTCCTATGCCCGGGAAATCATGGACCGTTGGCGGCGCATGGAACATATTGTCTTCGATATGTCCATTGTCCGCGATGACGTAGAAGATCCTCCGGTTGTCGATTATATGCGGAGCCTGCACATACTCAACCGGCGCACGGTGCGCCACCTGCTGATCCAGCCTTGGGCCGTCAACGCAGCGCTGCAACGAATGGGTGCGCACAGGTTGAGTCACGAAGAGCAGGCTGTTGTCCTGCGCTCGACGAGCACACCAAGCAAGGTTTACTGGCCTGACTGGTGGGAAGTTTTTACTAAATAACAGGTGGTTGAAGGTCGTCGCGCTCTTCGCAGAACCGATACCGACATGATCCCGGTGGTTGGGTCGCATCCCGGTCATCGGGATTGGCGGTCCTGACCTTACATCATGTGCGAGGCGCCTTGATTGACAGGGCGACACAGCACAGGTGGTAGG
>JAGREQ010000021.1 GCA_020446465.1 Novosphingobium sp.
CGCCCCCTCGAAAACCTCGATGGCGACATTCTCGGTTTCGGGGGGATTGAGAGAGACGGAGAAGAGATACTGCTTGCAGCGCGTCCCCTTGGCCATCGCCTGGGCCTCTTTCATCGCGCCCATGACGTTTTCGGACATGAAGCCACGCACTTCATGCACCTCGACATGCTCGTTCTCTTCAGTCTTCAGGAGATGTTGACCAAGTTGCGCCGCACCGCTGCGCTGAGACGCCTTGAGGATCATGGTGTGACCTCCAGTCCCAAGGCCTGAATCAGCAGCGCCCGAATCTCCGCGATGTCCTTGGAGGCTTCCTGCAATGCCTCCTCGGTTTCTGGCGTGACGGGCAGCGTTCCCAGATTAGCTTGTTTTGCGAGCTGATTGAGGTTGTTCGCGATGCGCGACTGGCCGAGCTGGCCAAGTACGCGCAGCAGAGAATCTTGGTCGATCTGGCTGAGGCGTTTGTGGCGCGGTGGCTGATCGAGAAGGCGTGAGCGGATATAGGCTCCGAGCGGCATGCCTTCGGCTTGCTCTGCAAGCCTTGCCCGCTCTTCGAATGAGAGGCGGAGCGAGAAGGGAGGATCGTATGGCTTTCGTGCCATCCAGCCCTCCGATCTCAAGACCTACGACGACGCCTCCGCACGGTCGCCAGACGACGGTCGCGCGGTGCGTCCTCGTCCTCACCATCAAGTTCATCGGGACCGAATGTCTGGCTGAGGCTGGTGTGCTGGAGAATCTTCTCCCAGCCCGCCAATTCCTCTAGGATTTGGTTTGTAAACACTCCTTCAGAGTGCACCATCTACCCGTTCATTGATGTTCGTCTTTGACTGGATAATTCCCAGAAATCTAACATACTGCGCGCTTGGTTAGTCGCTGGCATCCACCCTCGTTCGCCTGAAATCACGTGAATGTGGGGGTATAATTTGGGGGTATGTTCGCCAGCGGATTTCAACATACCCCCAATCGGGACTGTTCAGAGAGGAGCGATTCCCCGGAAAGTATGCGGGATGGCATTATCGGATAAGCGCACAGGGCGAAGCCTTGCGCTGAGCCGGCAGCTACAGCGTCCTGATTATTTGCGGAACCTCACTTGCGGTGCTCGCATCGGTTTCGGCCCGGCGTGTCGCATGATGGCGCTTTTTCCGAATGGCCGGTGCATCTGGCATAGTGGAAAATTTACTGGCCTGAAAACAATAACAGGATGAGCAAGGGCTTTGGAGAACCTGAAATTGGATCGGATGAAAAGCTGGAAATCACGGGATTGATATAACAGCGGTTTTTTGACGTATCCCGCGCGCGAGGGGAGGCGGTCTTGGCAGATTTTATATCAAGGGCCGCGCGTGGTCGACTTGTTATCGCGAACATCAGTCTTTGTCGTTTTTCTGCCAGAAGCAGACGTCCCGGACACGACGATATTGCGGATGTGTTGTAATTACATTGAGGGTTCGAATCCGAATTATCGGTTTTTGATATTGAAAATTTCACATTACCGTGGAAAAATATGGCAATGTTGAAGTTTCGCTGCTCTTCCACATCATGTGACGAGACAATCCAGGCGAAATTTCATTACAAATAGCGCGGAAAGCGCATGGAATACCAACGCATTGACAACAGGTGTGTGGAAAAGGAGCGGAAAATCGATGGCAACAGTGCAGACCACAATGGCCCCCGACGCGGGTAGGGCTGCGAACACCGATTTCGACGTCGTGGTGATCGGGGCCGGGTTCGGTGGACTTGCCGCGTTGAAAGAGCTGCGTGGGCGCGGGTTCAACGTGCGGGTCGTTGATGCGGCACCAGAGGTGGGCGGCACTTGGTACTGGAACCGCTATCCTGGCCTTCGAGTCGATTCAGAAAGCCGCATCTTCTGCTATTCGACGGATCCAGAACTGCTGGAGGAGTGGGACTGGCACGAACGTTTTCCAGCGCAGCCGGAAGTCCTGAAGTATCTGTGTCATGTCGCTGACCGTTATGATCTGCGCAAGGACATGGACCTTAATACCCGTGTCGAGGCTGCCCGCTATGATCAGGACAGTGGCAGGTGGACTGTCTTTCTGGAAGGGAAGGGCAGCTATACATGCCAGTTCCTGCTAGGCGCGACAGGAGTTCTTTCAATCCCGATGGAACCGAACATTCCCGGCCTGGATACGTTCAAGGGCGAATGGTACCTGACCGCGAAATGGCCGGAGAAAGAGCCCGATCTCCACGGCAAGCGTGTGGGTATTATTGGCACTGGAGCCACGGCGGTGCAAGTGATCCCGCTCGTCTCCGCTATTGCCAGTGAACTTACCGTGTTTCAGCGCACGCCGAACTATGTTCTGCCAGCGCGGAATTATCCCATCGATGCGATGACCCGCCGATCAATCAAGGATAACTATGATGCGCTTTGGGGTATGGTACGGGAAAATCCCGGTGGCTGGGCGTTCCCGCCGGCCGACAGGAACTTTGACGATTTCTCGCCTGAAGAGCGCGAGCGTATCTGCGAAGCGGCTTGGGAAGTGGGCAGCATGGGCCTGATGGTCTCGACATTCGCGGACCTGATGACCAACATGGAAGCGAATACCTTCGTTTCCGACTTCGTCCGGCGCAAGATCAGGATGCAGGTCAACGATCCTGCGGTTGCCAAAGTGCTCTGCCCGGAGAAAGATAACCCGATCGGGGTAAAGCGCGTCCCGCTCGGCCACCAGTATTACGAGGCTTTTAACCGGGACAACGTCAATCTGGTGGATGTCAGCGCGAACGCCATCGAATGTATCACGCCTGAAGGGGTTCGCCTTGCGGACGGGACAAGCCACGATCTGGATGTCATCATTTTCGCGCTCGGCTACGATGCCTTTACCGGGGCACTCAGCAAGATCGACATTCGCAGCACGAGCGGAGAATCGATCAACGAACGCTGGAGCGAAGGTGCGGTCACGTATCAGTCTGTCGCCATGAACGGGTTTCCGAACTTCTTCATGGTCGGCGGGCCGCAAATTCCGATCGCCAATTTCGTGCCCACGCTCGAAGCGATAGCAGTCTATCTTTCCGAAACGCTGTGCATCATGCGCGACAAGGGGATCAAGTCTGTCGAAGTGAAGCCCGAAGCTGTGGATCGGTATGTGGAGCACATGCACGAACTCACCGATGTCACGCTGTTCAGGGAAGCAAAGCGGCTGCGGTCATGGTTCCAGGGCGCGAACAAGGAAGGCAAGCCGGACGCGCCGCTGCTGCATTACGGTGGCCTGCCGATGTTCCTGGCAGACCTTGAGGCCGAAAAGGACGCCGGATTCCCAAGTTACGTTTTCGAATGAGCTTGCTGGCGCATGATGCAGGCTGGTGGTCGGCACCTGGGCGGCGTGGACAAATTCCGTGCGGTCATGAACCGTGGCTCGCGCGGAATTTGAACCGCCCCGGTTTCCTGGAGGGTAAAACCCTCCAAGGAGGAATCCAATGGCCCAGAAGAAATATGCGCCGGTTTATAATGCGGGTTTTTCTAGAAAACGATTGAATCGTGTTCCTTCCAAAGTCGACGCTGTAATTTCGGAAGTAAATTACCAAATAGATTGATGTTATTTCTTCATTCCCAGAAGTGAATGATCTCTACTGGATAGCCGAGCTGCTTCAGAATTTTCACCTGGTTGGAGTGCACGACTTCGCGAATGATCTTTCCATCACAAAATTGATAGTAGCTCATCCCATTTGTGCTGACGCGCTTAGCCTCCGGGTTGGGCAGCCCAAAAATTGAACCGCAGTTGTCAGCAGTCCACCGCCATTGCAAAAGTCCAGCGTTTTCGTCACCCAGATATTCAAGGGCTTCAAACGTGTGGACTCCCATCCCGTTATTTGGGTCTTTGTTCGCAAAAGGAACAAAGGCGCGGCGAAGCATGGCCTTGTCGCGGGCGATATACTGTTCCAGGGGGTGATCGGCGAAGTCACAATCCTCGTGATAGTATCCCATTGCTTCATCAACGTCGCGTGAAAATGCCGCCATGAGTTTGGACACATGTTCAAAGTTCATAACCTATCTCCTTTTCGTCCGGCCTTTATCAGCCTGCTGCAGTGCTGGCAGTGGCGCTACGGCGATCCAGAAACCGTTCCCTGACAACGAGATATACCGGGAATGCCATCGACACGCCGATGTAGGATAGTGCGACGAAGAACCATCCCCATTTCATCCCCATGCCAATTCTCCTGGTGTCGAAGACGACCCAAACCATGAAAACGATCCATGCAATGGCCATGTCCATGGCGAGAAAGGCGGCTGTTCCGCCCGGCGCGAGCGCATCACGGAAGAATTGCACCGGATTCAGAATATTCCCGCCCTTGCTCATCCAGTCGAAGGCAAACGGCCAGGTCACGAACAGGGCGACAATCCCGATCAAGATGAAAAAAGTATGTTTGATGTTCTGTTCCAAGATCCATCTCCTCGGTTATTTTTTAGAATCCAGTTTGTAGAAAGAATATCCTGCTTCTGGTCCTATATTTGCTTCACTTGATGTTCCGACATAAAGGTCTTCATGGACCTTTATGAAATTTCTGAACCCGTTGTTGTCGTGATTATCCAGACCGGACCGGGTAATAATCCGGGGTTGTGTTTTGTCATCTTCAAAGACCAGCAAGTCACCGCCAGGTATGAACCCTTGCTCTTTTGCGATTCTGTAGTTCGCATTCATCTGGTAATCCTTGGTGACCGGATGATTTTCCAGATAGTCGACAAGTCCACCGGAATAGTCCATCGTTCCGACAAACAGTTTCCCGTCGTATACGGTGCTTTCCCACGAATAGTTGACGGTTCCGAAGCCGAAACCTGCATCACCCATCAGGGGTTTCAGCCCCATCTTGTTTGGCTTGTATGACAAAGACCCGTCTTCCGGATTGAGAACAGGGTAAAATTCGTCACCGAACAGAAGATCAATTTTGGCCGCAGCAGGATCGGATGCGTCGATACGAAATACATGTGCAGCGCGTGCAAAAATGGTTCTCGAAATGTTGTCGCGCACACCGGGAGTTGTCTTGAGTTGCGGATTTGCCAGTTCATAGGCTCCGGTAAATGCCGAGCCGATCGTCATGGTCCCCCAATATATCTTGCCCTTGTATATTGAGAGCATTCCTCCACCCCAGGTGGGGCCGAGTATTGGGTCCGGGTCATATTGATCGAGCACGAGCAGCGGTTCCATTTTCCCCTGCTTCCGCGCGCTGAACCCTTCGGGCGGCATCGGTGTGCTGATATAAAGTCCGCCGGAACGGTTTACTGAAGGCCAGCTGCTCCATGTCGATGCAACAAGGCGCAAGTTTCCATCCTTGTCCGTGAAGCTTTTTAGTTCTCCGACCAGTCCGTTTCCGCTGTTATCCATTACTTTTTCAAAGCCGGGATAACCATCTTTGCCTGCTGCCGGGAACGGGTTTTGTTCAGAACCTGTCCATCTGAGAACGAACGATTTTCCAGAACGGCTGGATGCGCCGAAATACAGACCTTTGCTTCCGTCAGGCTGGTCGATGACAGACATTTTGCGGGCTTCATTCAGGTCTTGGAAAGTAACGGCCCCAAGGAATTTGCGCGTTTTCGCATTCACTGCGATGACTCTGATCCCCTGAAAGAAATAAGATTCGTCGCTATCGAAATCACCCGACGCAGAGGCCACATCAGGCCCCAGCAATGCAGTTATAAAAACGACATCGCCGACAGTCGCCGCCGCACGGATTGCAACCAGCCCGCTCATGGCTGATTTGAACGCCCGTTTTGGCGATTGGTAGACTTCCAGTTTTTTCGTCCTGGTATTGAATATCTGTATTACCGGCGGACGTGTGGCTTCCCTCAAGTCACAAGCATTCTTGTCACTCTGGTAATTATACAAGGCCGCAGTTTCTTCGTCCCGTGGCGTGGGGAGGCCCGCAGGCTGCAACCACAGACACCACCCGTTCATGAAGGCACCATACCAGATTTCATCGTCATGGACTGTCACGCCCCACGCGTAGCCACCATTCCGCCGCGCCTTGCTGTCAGGCAGGGGGTGAGATTCCGAAAGCGGATCATACTTATTGCGCGGGTCGTTCGGGCCGAAATACGATTCATCGACCGGCGCCTGCAGCACTTTTTCCCACTGGTAGTCCGACGCATTGGCGAGCGTTGCGGTTGAAAGCGCAACTGTGGCCATGATCGCAGCGAAACGGCGACTTGTTTTCATGTCGATTTCCTGAATTTGTTAGAATTTGTAGGACGCAGAAACGCCGTATGTGCGCGGTTGCCCGTAGGAGCCTCGAATACCTGCGGGGCTTCCCACGATGTCATCGAAATAGTCCTTGCCGGTAAGGTTCTCGCCCCAGACAGTGACGGACCAGTCAGCACTGTGTGGTTCAAAACCGATCTGTGCGTTAAGCAGGCCATAACCCTTCTGGCGAAGGCGCCTCATGCCCGGATCAACCACAAAGTCGAAGTTGAACGGGCCTTTGTAGGCGTAGCCAACCGACATGGGGATTTTCCCTGCCGAGAATTCGGGTGTGTAGCGAAGAAGGACCGAAGCAGAAAAATCCGATGCGCGCAGCAGGCTTTCCCCGCTGGCATCATAGCCTACACTTCGTGCTCCGGGTGCAGTCGGATTGTCGGTCGCGATGGAGTTCAGAAGCTGTCCTATGGTGACATAATCACCATATTTGGAATCCAGCACATTCATCGAGGCATCAAGAGTCAGTTCCCGCGTGATGGCCCAGCTGAGGTCGAGGTCGATACCTTTGATTTTCGCCGTTGTGGCGTTTTCAGTGAGGTTGACGACAGCGCCCGTATCGGGATCGGACGCAGCCCTTGTGACCTGCAAATCCTGATAGTCATAATAAAATGCCGATGCGTTGATGCGGACCTTGCGGTCGAAAAGCGTGGCCTTCCAGCCCACTTCAAACATGTCGAGAACTTCGGGCTTCAGCGTGGAAACAGGCTCTCCCGTCAGTGGGTTGATTTTGCTCGCCGGGAAGTCAAAGCCACCGCTTTTGAAGCCGCGTGAGTATGTGGCGTAGAACAGTCCCGCATCTGCGCTATCGTATGACAGCGTGACTTTGGGAGTAAACTTGCTGAAGGAAACGCTGTCCTCATAAGGGTAGAGGAAATTCAGCGGGATAAACCCCTCTTGCGGCGCAACAACATTCACCTTCTTTTTTTCGTGGCTGAAACGCCCTCCTAACTGGAGGGACAGACCGGGTGTGAACTCATAATCAAGCTGGCCAAAGACCGCGTAGGCTTTTGTCCGGACTTCTGCGTTACCCTGTTCTGCCAACCTGCCGTTCAGATCCCTGAGATCCAGCAGGGTATCGAAATTCTTGATATGATCATCAAGATAATAAAAGCCAACGATCCAGTCGAGCGGACCTGATGCTGCCGATTTCAGCTGAATTTCCTGTGAAATCGATTCTACTTTGTCATGGAGTGTTCCATCGAAAAGTCGTGCGCTTGTGCCATCGGCGTCGATGGGGGCTGTCTGACGGAAATTCCAGTAAGTGGAAATAGATGTCAGGTCGACCGCGCCAAGATTCGCCTCGACCCGGAAGTTGGCCGAGTAGTCTTTCTGCGTTGTCGGGTCTGCAAGGGCCGTGGCAACTTCGCCAACGCTCTGGCCGGAAATGCCGCCCGACGCGATGCCAATATTCACGCCTTCCGGCGCGCTCAGATCGACAACATCAGATCCTGCCGTATCGCGGCGGCGGTTATATTCCAGCGTCAACCAGGACGTAACCGAATCCCCCATGTTCCAGCGGAACTTGGCCCGGTATGCCTGCCGGTTCAGGTTATCCATTTCATCGTAGCCGCGCGGGTCAAGGTTATCCGCAAATCCATCGCGTTTCTTGACGAGTGCGGACACACGGACACCGAAGTCGTCGGTCAGAGGGGCGCTGACAGTCCCCGACATGTGCCAGGCATTGTAATTGCCATACCCTGCCGAAACTTCACCTTCCAGATGATCGCTGACATCCTTGGTTATGACGCGAATGGCGCCGCCCGTGGCGTTACGACCATAAAGAACGCCTTGCGGCCCTTTGAGAACTTCGATCCGCTCCACATCTGCAAATTCAAACGCGCTGGCGTTTGCGCGACTGACATAACGATCATCGATGTAAGTCGCGACACTTGGCTCCAGACCGGCGAATGCAAAGCGTGTTCCGACACCTCTAAGATAGAATGAAGTCAGGGAGCCAGTATTCGTTGCAACAAGGCCCGGCACAACCGACTGAAGCATTTTCGTGTCAGAAATGCCGGAACTGGTGAGCTTGCTTGTATCGAAAGCGGCAATCGAAATCGGTACTTTCTGAACGCTTTCACTGCGCTTCTGGGCCGTCACCACGATTTCAGCGAGTCCACCCTCGTCCGATGTGGCGCTGGCCTGATCGCCATCTTGTGCCAATGCCACGACAGGGTGCAGCCCCAAGGGGACAATCGCCGCCCCTGCCATCAATAGCTTCTGGTACAGTTTTCTTTTTTGAATCTCCATGATCCCCACCCTGTTGTTGTTTTGCCATTCCGGTGATTCCAGAATGTTCGGCGCCCATCGTACACATGTTAACCAACGGATAGTGATCGCTATTGGTTATATGGCGATAACTATATATTAATTCCTCATCGCCCGGTGGAGTTTAAGCCGGGCACCGGGGCGCGTTATGCGCGCATTCGGTTATCACGTATGGTTATAGATCGCGCCACGGCGACTCTATGGCCAGAGAGGAATGAAGGAATGAGTGCGTCACCGCTTAGGAACAGACTTTTCCGGCAACTCATCGCAGTCGAAGATACGGGGAGCCTGCGCAAGGCGGCGGAAAAACTGAATATTTCACAGCCGGCCTTGAGTAAAAGCATGCAGGAATTTGAGGCCCGCCTGGGTGTCGAACTCCTGAAAAGAGGGAGCGCCGGCGCAAATCTTACCGAGGCCGGGCGCGATATAACCCGGCGCGGGCGTCAGATACTGCTTCTGGTGGAGGAAATCGAAAAAGACCTGCAACAATGGCCGCAGACCAGAAAAGGAAAAATATGCCTCGGCGCCGGATCAGGGTCGCTTATTCCCCTGACCAGAGACGTGGTGCAGCCATTCCTTTCGGAATATCCCAATGTCGATGTCACGATGTATTGCAGAAATCCGCGCGCGTTGGCCAAAATGATCGAAAGTGGTGAACTGGATGTTCTGGTCGCCATTGATGAGACGCTTGAACAAAGCGACTTACTTATAAGAAGGCCACTCAGAAGGGAGAGGGTCAGCTTTTTTGTCAGATCAGGCCATGAATTGCTTGAAAAAGAAAATATATCATACGAAGATATAATAAAGTTTAGAGTTGTGTCGCCATTTATAACAGAAAATTTGAGTAATTGGTTTAATGATAAAATTTCAAATATAAATGATAATGTTGTAAATTATTTTATTTGTCATGATTATAATGTCTTATGTGATACGTTAGTGAAATCAGATTGTATTGGTGTCGCAACCGAGCAGATGATTGATTATCTGTCAGAAAATTACAAAATTACAAAATTGCCAGTTCAGGGGTTCAGGATGAATGTTCTGGTTCATTGCATATACCGGAAAGCACACGAATTCAGCCGTTCCACTGCAGCGCTTATCGATTTGATCGAAAAGAAAATGAAGAACTTGCCGGGGTAATTCTGACCTAGAATACTTCAAAAATGTGAACAGGTGCGGGTCAGAACGTCAACCTGCGATCGACCCTCAGCGATAGAGGTGGCAGGCGACTTGCCGGTCAGGCGCATCGGCCAGTGGGGTAAGCAGCGGTGTGGTGCTGCGGCAGGTATCCATGACGTGCGGGCAGCGTCCGGCAAAGCGGCACCCCGGCCCGATATTGACGGGCGAAGGGATTTCGCCGCTGATGCTGGCGGATCGGCGTTCCCGCTCGCTTGCAGGATCAGGCTCCGGGTTCGAGGCGATGAGGATTTGCGTATAAGGGTGCTTCGGATCGAAGAAGACATCGTGCGCCGGGCCGATTTCCGCCAATGCTCCCAGGTACATGACAGCCATCCTGTCGCTGACGTGGCGCACCATGGACAGATCGTGCGCGATGAACAGCAAGGTCAGCCCCATGCCTTGCTGCAATTCTTCCAGCAGGTTCACTACTTGCGCCTGCACGGAGACATCAAGTGCTGAAATCGGCTCATCGCAGACGACGAATTCCGGTTCCATGATGAGCGCGCGGGCAATCCCGATACGCTGGCGCTGGCCACCCGAAAACTCATGCGGATAACGTGACATATAGTCGGGCGAGAGGCCGACACGCTTTAGCCAGTCAGCCACACGATCACGCACGTCGCTGGCCGAAAGGCGGCTGTGGAGGCGTAACCCTTCACCGATGATCTCACCCACTGTCATGCGCGGGTTGAGCGAGGAATAGGGATCCTGAAAGATCATCTGCATGGTCGTTGCCAGCCGCCGGAAATCGGACGGTGCGTAGCTTTGCGGCAACACCTCCCCCCGGTAGCTGACGCGTCCGCCGGTCTTTTCATGCAGGCCGATCAGCGCCTTGCCGAAAGTCGATTTGCCCGACCCGGATTCGCCCACAAGGCCCACGATTTCGCGTTCATCAATGGTCAGGCTTACACCATCGACGGCATGGACAGTGCGCCCTTTGCCCAGCGGGAAATGCTTGGTCATTCGGTCCACAACCAGGAGAGGGGCTTGCGTATCATTCATGCGCTGACCTCTCTGTCGCTGCGCCTGCACGCAGGCGCTCCAGCCCGCCCGCCACGCTTTCATGGTGGAGCCAGCAACGCCCGAAATGCCCGCTTTCATCAGGAAGGAAAGGCGGCGGGTCATGGTCCGCACAGATATTCATGGCATGAGGGCAGCGCGCCGCATAAGCGCAGCCCGCAGGTGGGGAAAAGAGGTCGGGCGGACTGCCGGGAATGGGTCGCAAGACATGGTCGGCATGGTCTGCGTTGGTCGGCATCGCGGCGCGCAGGCCCACAGTATAGGGATGCGCGGGCCGGTAGAAGATGTCGTCCACGCTGCCTTTTTCCACGATCTGACCGGCATACATCACGGCCACATCGTCAGCCATGCGTGCCACGACCCCAAGATCATGCGTAATGAGCACGATCGCCATGCTCTTTTCGTTCTGGAGGTCGGCCATCAGGTCCAGCACTTGCGCCTGAATGGTCACATCGAGCGCGGTTGTCGGTTCATCCGCGATCAGGATAGCCGGTTCGCAGGCGATGGCCATGGCGATCATCGCCCGTTGCAGCATCCCGCCCGAAAACTCGAACGGATATTGCCGCGCACGGGCGGCTGCTTCGGGGATGCGCACCATGTCGAGCAATTCGACAGCGCGGGCAAAGGCGCGGGCGCGGCTCCAGCCCCTATGGACTTCGAGCGTTTCGGCAATCTGACGGCCGATAGTCATGGTGGGGTTGAGCGCGCTCATCGGGTCCTGAAAGATCATGCCGATTTCGTTGCCGCGAAAGTCACGGCCCTCCAGCATGGTCGTGCCGAGAATCTCGTGTCCGCGAAGCCTTGCGCTGCCTGCCGTTATCCGTCCCGGCGGCATGGGCACCAGCCCCATCAACGCCTGCACGGTGACGGACTTGCCGCAGCCGGATTCGCCCACAATGGCAAGCGTCTTTCCGGCTGCGACGGAAAAGCTGACCCCGCGCACGGCCTGCACCGTGCCGCCGTAGGTGTCGAACTCGACCCTGAGGTCCGCCACGTCGAGAAGGGGAGCATCAGCGCCCGTCATCCGCGTGACCTCATCCGGGCATCCAGCGCATCGCGCAAGCCATCGCCCAGAAGGTTGAAGGCCAGCACCGTCACGGAAATCATCAGGGCGGGGAACAGCAGTTCGTGCGGGTGAGTCAGCATCGTCTTGATCCCGTCGTTGCTCATCGACCCCCACGATGCTTCTGGCGGGGCGACCCCCATGCCGATGAACGACAGGAATGCCTCGGTAAAGATCGCGCTCGGGATGGCGAAAGTCAGCGTAACGAGAATGACGCCAAGCGTGTTCGGGATCATGTGGCGCAGCATGATATAGCTGGTGCGCGCTCCCAGCAGTTTTGCCGCTTCGACATAGCCTTCCTCGCGCACTTGCAGAATCTGTCCACGCACGAGCCGCGCGGTGCCGGGCCAGAGCAGGATGACCATGGCAACGATCATCGGCATGATCCCGCTTTCACCGGGGCCAATGCCGAATGCCACTTTCAAAAGGATCATGAACAGCAGGAACGGCAGCGCGATCACGAAATCGGCAAAGCGCATCATCACCTGGTCTACGCGTCCGCCGATAAATCCCGCTACGCTGCCGTAGGCTACGCCCAGCATGACATAGAGCAATGGCGCGACAAGGCCGATAAACAGGCTGGCCCGTCCGCCCTGCATCAGGCGCGCCAGCATGTCCCGCCCAAGGTAATCCGTGCCGAGCGGATGCCAGGCGAGCGTGACACGATCACCAACGCCAGGCGTGTCATTCGCACCGACAAGGCCGCGTTCCTGCGCCTCGGCCAGCGTAATCGCGCTTTTGACCGCGACCTTGATCGTGTCCGGCTCTTGCAGGCGGCGCCCGTCGGCATCAACGGGGATCACCGTGTAGTAATACGTCTGCGGATCGAGATCGAGCTGGTCGTCGTAATGGGTTGTGCTGGCTGACATCGTGTTGCCCAGAGGCAGGCCATACGCCTTGCCGGGGGTAACGGGCACGATATTGCGATAGACGAGGTAATCCGCCGCGCCGGAAACCGGCTGCCAGACAAGCCGCACGACTTGCGTTGTCGGTGGTGCAGCAAGGTGCAGACCCCTGTTGGCAGGAACGGGCGGCTCCTCGGCTCCGGCGGTAAAAGGCGCGACAATTATGGCTGAGCGGGCAAGGCCGGGCGCGCTGGACACTTGCCGCAAATCCTGTGCGGCAGGATCGACCCGCCAGACCAGCGGCCCAACCAGAACAAAGGCCAGCATGGCGACAATCAGCCATAGCGAAAAGAGCGCGCGCCAGTTGGCTTTCAGCCTGATCCACGCATCCTGCCAGTATGACAGGGATGGGCGCGTGATCGCGTGGCCTTCAACCGTTCCGCGCATCGGCGCAAAGGCATCAGGCGGCAACATTCCGGGCGATGTCAGGGGTGTTTCAGTCATTGTCTAATCCACCCTCACGCGCGGATCGACAAAACCGTATAGCAGATCGACGATGATCACCATCAGCACCAGAAATGCGCCATAAAATACCGTCGTGCCCATGATGACGGTATAGTCGAGCTGCTGCACGGCCTGCACGAAATAGCGGCCAAGACCGGGGATCGCGAAGACCAGCTCGATCACGAAACTGCCCGTGGTGATGGCGGCGATTGCTGGCCCCAGCACAGTTACGACTGGCAGGATTGCGTTGCGCAACTGGTGGCGGCTGAACACGCGCGTTGGCGGCAGACCTTTGGCATGGGCGGTGCGGACATAGTCGGCATTGACGATTTCCAGCATCGAACTGCGCATCAACCGGGTGAGATAGGCCATCGTGCCAAGCCCCAGGACGAGCGATGGCACAATCATGTGCGATACTGTGCCCCAGCCCGCAACAGGCAGCAGGGAAAAACCAAGCAGGGCATTGAGTTTGACAATGGCGAGCTGGCTGAATGCGGCAAAAACAAAACTGGGCACCGATATGCCAAGGATAACCAGCAGCATTATCGCCGCATCGGGCCACTTGTTGCGATAAAGCGCGGTCAAGGCACCCAGCAGGATGCCGCCGATTGCAGCAAAGGTAATGGCCAGTATACCAAGCGCCGCCGATACCGGGAAATGTTCGCGGATAATGTCGTTCACTTCACGATTTTTCTGGGTGAAGGAAATGCCAAGATCACCCTTTGCGATATTGCCAAGATAGATAAGGTATTGCGTGCCGATCGGCTGGTTCAGGCCATATTTGGCTTCCAGATTTGCGCGAATCTGCTCGCTCGTGGCCTTTTCGCCGCTCAAGGGATCGCCCGGCACCATGTGCATGGCAAGAAATGTCGCCGTGGCGATGAACCACACCGTAATCACCCCCTGAACGAGCCGGCGGATCGTGTAGCGTAGCATCAGGCCGGCCCCCTCATTTCTTGATGATCCGCACGTTGGTATAATCAGGATCAGGGCCGGTTACGCGCCGCACAAGCCCTTCGATGTCCGGGCTGACGACGTAAAGCCCTGCCCGTTCATATTCGGGCAGGATTGCTGCTTCATCCAGCAGGATGTCCTGTATCCGCCCGAACGCATCCATGCGTGTTTT
>JAGREQ010000219.1 GCA_020446465.1 Novosphingobium sp.
GTGCTTTCTGTTGATCTGCACGCTGGCCAGATTCAGGGCTTTTTCGACATTCCGACGGACAACCTTTATGCTGCGCCAGCGATGGCGGCTGATATTCAGGCCCGTTATGGCGACCAGCAACTGATGGTTGTCTCACCCGACGTGGGCGGTGTGGTCCGTGCGCGCGCACTCGCCAAAAGGCTGGATAATGCTCCGCTTGCAATCGTTGACAAACGGCGGGACCGTCCCGGTGAATCCGAAGTGATGAACATCATTGGCGACGTGCAGGACCGGCACTGTATTCTGATCGACGATATCGTCGATTCGGGCGGCACCTTGTGCAATGCCGCGCAGGCTTTGCTCGATCAGGGCGCGAAAAGCGTTGTCGCTTATATCACGCACGGGGTCTTGTCCGGTGGTGCGGTTCAGAAAGTTGACAATTCCGCGCTCAAGGAACTGGTCATTACTGACACGATCATGGCCACCGATGCTGCGAAGGATAGCGATCGCATCCGGATTCTCCCGATTGCAACGCTGATTGGCGAAGCGATTCGCCGGATCGCTGACGAAAGCTCTGTCAGTTCGCTGTTCGATTGAGCAGGGCGGCAACCTGCTCGTGAAACTCGACGCCGATATCGCCCTGGCGCAACGTCTGGCTGATGCGGCCGGCGCGGCGATCAGGCCGTATTTTCGTACTGCCGTTGAAGTTGAGCGCAAGGGCGACGCCACGCCTGTCAGCCTTGCTGATACGGCAGCGGAAGAGGCTATGCGCGCAATCCTGCGAGCAGAGCGGCCCGACGATGGCATCCTGGGTGAAGAGTTCGGCGCATCGAACACCGATGCGCGCCGCCAGTGGGTGCTGGACCCGATTGACGGGACTGCTGCATTTCTGGCCGGGCGACCTATTTTCGGCACGCTGATTGCGCTTGTTGCCGATGGCTTCCCCGTTCTTGGCGTGATTGACCAGCCGATACTGGCGGAGCGCTGGGTAGGGGTGACGGGCCAGCCAACCACGCTGAACGGCAAAGCTATCCACTGCCGCCATTGCCCTTCGCTGGGGGCCGCCGTGCTCGCGACAACCGGCCCGCATTATTTCGATTCGCATCAGGGCGAGCATTTCATGGCGCTCGCGGCCAAGACCGATCACAAGCGGATGGTCATGGGGGGCGATTGTTACAATTACGCCATGCTCGCGACCGGGCAGCTGGATATCGTGTGCGAGGCAGGGCTAAAGCTGCACGATTTTGCGGCATTGGTCCCTGTCATCGAAGGCGCAGGCGGAACCATGGCAGACTGGAATGGCGACCCGCTCCACGCCGGATCGGATGGTCATGTGCTTGCGCTGGGCGACCCTGCGCGGCTGGATGATGTCGTTGAAGCCTTGGCTTGCGGGCATTGACCCGTCGGGCAGGTGCTGCCCGTGTCAACGCAGAATTTCGTAATCTTCCGTGCCGGGCGGTTCTTTAAGGGCAGCCATCAACTGCTTCATGATGGCCTTGTCGACGCTGGCGCCACCCGCCTTGCGGGCCGCTTCGTCCGCCCAATGCTCTACAAAGCGATAGTGTCCGGGCTTTGCCAGATCGTGGAGTATCCGGGTGGCGAGATTCCCTTCTGCCTGGCCGAGCGCATCGGCAAGGGCTGCCATCGCTTCTTCCAGCGCGGTTTCCTGTCCATCTCCGGCAGTGAGGGAATAGACGCGGGCAATTGCCATTTCAGATGTCTCCTCGTGGTAGTCCTGAAACAGTGCTTGCCGCATCGGGACGAATTGGCAAGGTTTTATAAGCGCCCATGGCTCGATAATTGACCGTCGCGTGCTTGCCTGGACTGAATGGCTTGCCTTTTGGGTTCAGGCGCATTAATGGCGCGCCCTTCACAGGCACGTGATTGACAGGTCGGCCTGGCCGGAAGGGCTGCCAGGGCTGGTCGAACGTGTTCCCGAAGAAGGAGACGAAAATGCCCAAACTGAAGACCAAGAGCGGTGTGAAGAAACGCTTCAAGATTACCGCTACCGGAAAGGTGAAGCACGGCGTTGCCGGCAAGCGCCACCGCCTTATCAGCCACAATGGCAAGTATATCCGCCAGAACCGCGGGACCGACGTGATCTCTGACGCTGATGCGAAGACGATCAAGAAGTGGGCGCCCTACGGGCTTAACTGAGACAGGAGACTAGCCAATGTCACGCATCAAACGCGGCGTTACCACGCGCGCCAAGCACAAGCGGATTCTGGACCAGGCCAAGGGCTATCGCGGTCGCCGCAAGAATACGATTCGCATCGCTCGTCAGGCTGTCGAAAAGGCCGGACAATATGCCTATCGCGACCGCAAGGTTAAAAAGCGGAACTTCCGCGCCTTGTGGATCCAGCGCATCAACGCTGCTGTTCGCGCTGAAGGCCTGACTTATTCGCAGTTCATGCACGGCGTGAAGCTGGCCGGGATCGAGCTGGACCGCAAGGTCATGGCTGATCTTGCAATGAACGAAGGCGCGGCTTTTCAGTCGATTATTGCACAAGCCAAGAAGGCACTGCCCGCCTGACGACTTGGGCGATGCCAGCTTGAAAAATTCGGCCAGCAATCTGGCCAAAAGAATGCGCGGGGAGCTTTCCTCGCGCATTTTTTCTTTCCCGGATGAAAATTTTATTGCTTGCAAATAAATGCAAGACGATGTCATGTCACTGTAATTGAATTGGATTGTTTCATAAGTTCTGGTCGCAGTTTCAACGATTGACCGCTTTACTTGAAAAGCGGATCGCGACATGACTGTGGCGTTCGGGCAAGGGTGAAGTGCGCCAAGTGTCGATAAGCTGTGACATCGATGTTCGGTTTTTCCGCCCTCCGCCAGAGTTTGATGGGCATTTCAGCACCTTTTACCGGCTTAACATACATGTCCCTGACGGGGGACGTGTGGTTGATTACCTCCTGCCCGAATGGAGCAACGTGCGTTTTTTCGCCGGTGATTGTCCGGATGCGGGGCTTTCCAATGGGTCCAGCCTGAGCAAGGCTGCACTCGTGGCGACCGGACCAAGTTCCATGCCCACACGCTTTGTCCTTGGCACCACGCGAACCTGGGGCGTGGGCCTGTTTCCGCTTGGTTGTGCCAAGTTGCTCAACGCACCGGCCAATACGATTGCCAACCAGTTGGTTGACGGGGCGAGGCACCCTGCGTTTGAAACTTTCTGGTCGCTTGGTCCCATGCTGTTCGATGGTGACGGGGACGACGAAAAGGAATGCGCGCGCCTGCTCGATCACATGCGCCCCTTTATTGTGCGCAAGATTGCCGATCAGGACAAGATCCTCGCTGTGCATTCAGCCCTTGTCGATCCGCTGATCGGCTCCGTTGCGGAGTTTGCCGAACAGGCGCAACTCGGACAGCGAACCCTTGAACGGCTGTGTCGTCGCTATTTCGGGTTTCCGCCGCGCGACCTGCTGCGGCGCCAGCGTTTCGTGCGCAGCCTGTCGCGCTTCATGATCGAGCCGGACATTAACTGGACCGACGCGATGGACGGCTTCTATCATGATCAGGCGCATTTCGTGCGCGATTTCCGCGCTTTCATGGGTATGACGCCCAGCGAATACGCTGCGATGGACCATCCTGTTCTGGGCGCTTTCATGCGTGAACGGGCGCGAATCTGGGGCGCGGCTGCGCAAACGCTGGACGTTCCCACGGCAGCGGATTCCTCTGCACCTGAATGATCGAGGGTTGCTTCATGCGCATAATGCGCTAGCGGCCTTTGGCGATGGAAAATCTAGATCGACAGAAGGAAGAGGCGCTGGCTGCCGTCGCTGCGGCACAGACGCTTGATGAACTGGAAACGCAGCGGGTCGCCGCGCTTGGCAAGCAGGGCTGGGTCAGCCAGTTGCTGAAGACGCTCGGCAAGATGACGCCTGAAGAACGGCAGAGCGAAGGGCCAAAGATCCACGCCCTGCGTGAGGCGGTGCAGGGTGCCATCACCGATCGCAAGAGCGCGCTTGAACAAGCTGCGCTTGATGCGCGCCTTGCAAAAGAAACGCTGGACCTGACACTGCCCGCCCCCGATGCGCCGCAAGGTTCCGTTCATCCCATCGGGCAAGTAATGGATGAACTGGCCGAAGTCTTTGCGGACATGGGCTTTGCAGTCGCCAATGGCCCTGAGATCGAGGATGACTGGCACAATTTCACCGCGCTCAACATGCCGGAAAGCCACCCCGCACGCGCCATGCATGATACGTTCTATTTCCCGCAGGAATTGGCCTCAAGCAGCGAAGCGACAGGTCAGAACAATCCGGCCTCAAGCAGCGAAGCGGCAGGCCAGAACAACCCGGCCTCAAGCAGCGAAGCGGCAGGCCAGAACAATCCGGCCTCAAGCAGCGAAGCGGTAGGCCAGAACAAGCGTATGTTGCTCCGCACGCATACCAGCCCGGT